>JBCCZW010000115.1:0-9382 GCA_039186805.1 Verrucomicrobiota bacterium | reverse complement strand
CCAATTCTTGACCTAGTGCATGGGAAAGGCCGAGGGAACCATAGAGCACTGGGATCGAGTTTAGTCTGAGGTTCAAGGCTGAGCACGTTTCCGAGGCGATCATTAACGCTGTTTGGGTTTCCATCACGGTTATAACGTTGATTATGCGACCAGTCGGATAATAACCGAAGTCGATTTGTAAAAAGTGGATTCTTCAGAGCGGAGCACTGCAGAAAATACTTAGATCGCCTTGATTATCCGTCAAGTCGGGATATCCATTATCCGTCAATTATCACACTTGGCGGATAATCATGCGAAGTCGCTGCCCAAACGTCCTCCTCTTACTTCGCCCAAGCCGGTAGATTGTTCGTAATATCAAAGACCGGCACCGCGATAACATACATCACTACCGTCACTAGCAGAATCGCCATTACATTCAGAAAGAAGCCGCACTTGGCCATCACCGGCATTGAAATCTTACCGCTTGCGAATACCACGCTATTCGGCCCGGTTCCAGGAGGGAGCATAAATGCGCAGGAACACGCCACCGCCCCTGGAATCATCAACAGCAAAGGGTGCATTACCCCCGCAACCGCCATCGTCGCTAGGATAGGTAAAAATATATTAGAGGTCGCTGTATTCGAATTGATCTCCGTCAGAAAACTCAACATTGCGACCACCAGCAATATAATCGCCACCACCGGCAACGCCCCGATAAAGCCAAGCTTGTCTCCGATCCATTCCGTCAACCCAGTCGCTGTAAAACCGCTCGCGATACAATAGCCGCCTGCGATGATCATGATGATGCCCCAGGGCACCTGACTCGCCGAATGCCAATCCATGAGACGGGGGCTAAACGACTCCCCTTCTTTCGGCTTCCGTCCACTCGGAATAATAAACAAAAGCAGCATTCCCATCGCCGCCACAGTAGCGTCATTCACCATACTGCCCAAGCCAGTCAGCGAAGCCCATCCTGGAATCGTGACATCCCCAATCGGTAAGTCTTTTCTGAATACCCAACCGAAAACCGTGAGCAAGCAGACTGCGGCGGTTCGCTTTTCCGCCACCGTCATTTTGCCCAAAGCCGCCAATTCTTCCGCCACGGTCTCCTTGCTGCCCGGCAGGTTTCCGGAAACCTTGAAGTAGCCGATCAGATAAAAGAAGCAGAGCGGCAAAAAGACCGCTACCAATGGAACGCCAAACATCATCCACTGAAAAAAGCTCACTTCCGGCGCTTCCGGGAAGAGATTCTTCAATACGCCCGCAAAGACCAGATTCGGCGGAGTGCCCACCAATGTACCCACTCCGCCAATACTCGCAGAATAGGCAACCCCCAACATCAGCGCAGTCGAGAACTTTGCGTCTGCTTCCTCATCCGAATCTCCTACTCTCTTCAACAACGCCATCCCAATCGGCAACATCATCAGCGTTACCGCCAGGTTGGAAAGCCACATAGAAAGCCCGGCAGTCGATAACATGCAGCTCAGAACGATCCGCCTTCGGCTCACCCCAATCTTCTTCATAATGCTCAAGGCAATCCGCTTATGCAGATGATTGTTCTCAATCGCCTTGGCGATGATCAATGCGCAAAGCAGCATGACCACGAAGTAGTGCCCGAAATTCGCCGCCACTCCTTTTGCATCCAAAACCCCTAGAACCGGAAAAAGGAACAAAGGCACAAACGCCGTAGCGCAAATCGGGATCGCCTCCGAAATCCACCAACACGCCATCAAAAGCGTCACCGCCGCCGCATTCTGGCCCTCCCGCGAAAGCCCCTCGGCCGGCGGCAATATCAAGAGCAGGAAAAAGAGAAAGAGTCCAAGAACGAACCCGATATTCTGACGCGTCATAGAATCGTTGGGGAAGGATGGGAGCGAAGAGATAAAGAGACCCACATCCAAACGCCCTCTCCCGAAAAATCAAGCAGCGACAACCAAGGAGCTTGGACTTTAGTCCAATCATGCGTTGCCGCAATAGCCAGCCGTCCAAAACCCAAACCCACGGTAATCGTCACTAGAACCTATCCCAAAACCTCGAATCAAAACATCCACATCCACGCCAACAATATACACAAGTCTGCCAACCGTATCACCATTTCCCTTACAAAGGCTTCATGCCCTACGCAATGCTCACTCACACGACAACCTATTGCGAAATCCATTCTATACCCCAACACCCCTTGCGGGCCGTATCTCCGCAAGCGTTCACTTAGAAATCCAGAAACCACAATCGCCATGAAACTATCTCGACGCAAATTCGTGCAAACCGCCGCCGGTTCGCTCGTCGCCGCTCACAGCCTTATTAACAGCGCCTCCGCCGCGACGCCCAAGCTCGGTAAAAAGAAAGTCCGCTTCGCTGTGGTGGGATGCGGAGGACGCTCCAACCGCGATATTACCAATTTCATTAAAGCCTGCGAAATGCTCGGGCTCAAAGCCGAAATCATCGCCCTCGCCGATGCCTTCGAGGACGCCGCCTTCGCCCAAGCCGACAAGTACGGCGTCAATCGCAATAAGTGCATTGTCGGCTGGGACGCCTACCAAAAGGTAGCCGACTCCAAAGCCGAGTTCGTCATGCTCATCACGCCGCCGAACTTCCGCCCTCTGCACTTCGAAACCATGATCGAAGCCGGCAAGCATGTCCTCCTGCAAAAGCCCGTCGCAGTCGACGCGCCAGGTTGTCGCCGGATAATCGCCGCCGGCGAACTCGCCCAAAAGAAGGGGCTCGCCATTCTCTCCGGCACTCAACGCCGCCATTCCATCGGATACCTAGAAAATGCCGCCAAGATCAAGGAAGGCGCTATCGGCGAAATCCTCGGCGGCACCGTCAGCTGGAACGGAACCGTGCCCTGGATTAAGGAACGCAAATCCAATTGGTCTGATGCCGACTACCTGGGTCGCAACTGGCTCAACTGGTCGGAGATGTCCGGCGACCACCTTGGCGAGCAGCATGTCCATAACATCGACGTCGCCAATTGGTTCATCGGTCGCAACCCCGTTTCCGCCGTCGGCTTCGGCGGACGGGCCCGACGGGAAACCGGGAACAATTTCGACTTCTTCAGCCTCGATCTCGACTACGGCGACGGCGTTCACATCCACAGCCAATGCCGACAGATCAGCGGCACCTATCCCCGAGTCGGCGAATTCTTCAGGGGCTCGGAAGGCGAAGTTCTCGGCGGTGGAAAACTCAAAGGCAAAGACGTTTCCATCCCCGAAATCGCCTTCGAAGACAAAGACGGCAACGTCCAAGGATTGATAAACTGGATACGCTCCGCTCGTACCGGAAATCCCATGAATGAAGCCAAGCAAATCGCCGATTCTACTGCAGTGGCTATCATGGGCCGCTACGCCGCCTACACCGGCGACTACGTCCGCTTCAGCGATCTCATGGCGAATCCAAAATCCAAATACTACGACCTCGCCGTCAGCGTCTCCGCAGAAGACTTCGAAAAAGGCACCGTTATCCTCCCCGAGGAAAACACGGTCCCCACCCCCGGCGATGGCGCTCCCATCCGCCGCAAAACCTAAAGGTAGCGTCCATCGTCCCGATCGACGCCTCTAACCCAATGTAGACGCGATCGCTGATCGCGTTAAGCGGTCAACAACCGCGTCTACATTCCCAACTTCCTAAGTCCTTTAAATCCCACCCGACCTATACCTTTCCTAAAGCCCATCGTCGAACTATGCCCAAAATTGCAGTGACAGGAGGATCCGGCAAAGCCGGCTACGCAGCTCTCAACGAATTATCCGCCCACGGGTACGACGTTCTTAACATAGACGTCGCCCCGCCCGCTCCCGATGCCAAGCCCTACCCGTACAAGCTTGCCGACCTTTGCCAGCTCGGCGAAGTGGTCGATCTCCTCGAAGGTTGCGAGGCCGTCGTCCACATGGCAGCCATCCCCAACCAAATGCTCCACTCGCCTTCACGCGTCTTCGAGAATAATGCCATCAGCACTTACAACATTTTCCAAGCGGCCACCATTCTGAAGCTCAAACGCGTAGTCTGGGCGTCGAGCGAAACCGTCCTCGGCCTCTCATTCGGCGACACCCCGCCTCTCTACGCCCCGGTCGATGACGATCATGCTCCGTATCCAAACTCTCGTTACTCGCTCTCGAAATCCGTCGGCGAAGAAATGTCCTCCCAATTCGCTCGCTGGAGCGGTATTCCGTTTGTCGGCTTACGCTTCACGAATATCTTTCGCGAGATCGACTACAAGAAAGTACCAGGATTCTGGGACGACCCCATGAAACGAGTTTGGAACCTATGGGGCTACGTCGATACAAGGGACGTCGGCCAAAGCTGTCGCGTCGCCCTCGAAGCCGACGTGTCAGGAGCTCCCAACTACACCATTACCGCTGCCGACACCATCATGAACCGCAGCTCAGCCTCTCTTATGGAAGAAGTCTTTCCCAACGTCCCCATCAGAAAAGAACTCGGAGAATTCGAAACCCTTCTCTCCTGCGAAAAAGCCAAAACCGAACTTGGCTATGTTCCAAAGCACTCCTGGCGAGATCACCTCCCCGAAAGCTAGGGCGTATTCGCCCCTAAACTCTTTGCCGGCAGGATCTCATTTGGGCGAAAACAGGTCCCCATGCCCGAAGAAGAACCCAAGACTCTGATCACCGATAATCTCACTAAACAGGGGAGGATGCTTCTCGTTACAACAGCGCTCCTCGGAGCCGGAGCGCTCTACCTCATAATCGAACAGATCTTTCCACAGCTGCCATCCGGCCGCTACTCTCTTTACTGATTTCTGATTCCAGTCATCCTTATGTCGGCCGCATTCTTTTGGCTCAATGCCAAGGCGCTCGAAACCCGCGGGATCAAGATCTACCGCAAATCAAGCGATGAATCGCCCAAGATCAATCGCTCTCAAGAAAGTGATTGATTGATTGGGCAGGCTGCAAATTTGAATCCAAAGCCACTCTCTCTGCGAATTCTCTGGCATGCGTGGATGGACAGACAGCTTTTCCTTTAGAGATCTCAAAGGTCTTAAAACAAGTCCCTTAGGAGTGAACAAAGGCCCACCCTAATCGCCCCCGCTCAACGAGAATGAGTCCGGAGTATCGCGCCGGCTTCGCTTACCGCCTAAAATCAAGCGAAGAAACGCTCAAGCTCGGCGACCGCCAAACAGGATCGATTCCTTCGGTCCAAACACCTTTGCATTCGACGTACCCAGCATCGAGGCACAGTCACCGCTCTCCAAACGAGACGGCGCTCACCCTGGTACACACTCAACAATATCCCGATGCTCAGTCGCCGCGACGCGACTTCCTTGACAATGAATGCAATCACTCTTCGCCTTCTATGCAGAGCATGCATAGCCCTCGCTATCCTCTGTTTTCTCATATCCGTCATTCAACTTCTGGCGAACGAAACCACCTTCACGCTCACCCCGAACTACGAGGAAAACCAAGTCCATCTCGACATCGTAACCGGTGAACACCCAGATCAAATCTGCGAAGTTCAGATCTCCGACAACCTAGAGATCTGGACTACCGTATCCGAAATAGAGTTACAAGACGGATCAGGCTCGACTACAATCGATAACCTGAGCCCCAGCAGCGGTCCCGTTTTCTATCGAGTCGCTTTCGACGACTCCACCGTCGAACTCGTACTCGATCTGCCAGACGCGCTCTACAATTACGCCAACCCTCCCCTGCCCGACCACCTCACCGCCAACAACGTCCAAAACGAAGACAACACCCCCGACGACAATCCCGTGACGGACGAAGGAGCGACTCTCGGCAGAGTGCTCTTCTACGACAAAAAGCTCTCTCTCAACGAAACCATCTCCTGCTCCTCCTGCCACCTTCAGGAAAATGGTTTCTCCGATCCCGCTCAATTCAGCGTGGGCTTCGAAGGGGGACTTACCGGTCGCAACTCGATGGGACTCGCCAACGCCCGCTTCTACGAACGCGAACACTTTTTCTGGGACGAACGAGCCGACACGCTCGAGGACCAAGTCCTCATGCCCATCCAAGATGCAGTCGAGATGGGGCTGACGCTCGATGTATTGGTAGAACGCCTACAAGTCCAAACCTACTACCAAGTTCTCTTCGCTCAGGCATTCGGCGACGAACAAGTCACGAGCGAACGGATCTCACTCGCCCTCTCTCAATTCATCCGCTCAATGGTGAGCTATCGCAGCAAATACGACGAAGGCGAGCAAACCAACTTCGCAAATTTCACTGCAGCGGAAAACCGAGGTCGCCAGCTCTTCAACAGTAACCAAACCCGCTGCAACGACTGTCACGAAGGCGTCAACTTTGTCGGCGACCAAATCGAAAACAACGGCCTTGAGTTCCCCTTCCTCGATCTCGGCGTAGGCGGCGACACCGGGCGTCAGCAAGATATGGGCAAATTCAAGATGTCCTCCCTGCGCAACATCGAGGTCACTGCGCCCTACATGCACGACGGCCGCTTCGCTACCCTTGAAGAAGTCATCGACCACTACAGCACCGAGGTCGTAGCCAATCCCAACCTCGGCAATGAACTCGAGCAACCCGGTCCAGGCGACAACCCTGCCCGCCCCAACTTCTCCCCGCAAGCGACCGCCGACCTCGTCGCCTTCCTAAAAACCCTCACCGACCACGAATTCCTCACAGATCCGAAATTCAGCGATCCGTTCAGAGAATGAAATCGCGCATAGAACGCCTTCTCGCAGGCAAACTGAATTTAGCAATCGGAGGTTATGAAAACTCTCTGTCCCGCAGATGCAGACTCCGCTGCGTCATAAATTTTAGTTTTCAATACTGTAGGGCGGGGCGCCGACCCGCCAATCCTCGGGAGATGCCATGTCAACGCATCAGCATGCAATTCCAAGGCATACGCCGCCGACACCACTGCGACTAAACTAGAAAAGCTAGTTCTCGCTAAGCACTCGTTTAAGAACTTCGATCATGCCCAGACCGCCTTGCATAAACGGATTGAGCTGAACAAGCCATCGAAGTGAATATCTTCGACCTCGTCTCGCCACTCCGAGCTTCGGATCTCGATGAATCTTAGGATATAGCAACGCCGCAAGCGGCGGGGAAAGTACCCGCTGCAATTCAAATCTTCGTATTCACAACATACTTACGCTTTGTGATATCCTTGATATGTCTTTCCATTACCTCCAACTCCACGCGATCCCCAACGCCCACCTCCTGATACTTCCAAGCATCCGCTCTCACATTCACGCCCTCATCCAATCGCACCAGGACGCTCTGGCGAGTCACGCCCGAATTTGCCGCGCTTTGGGTATTCAGTTCATACTCAACCGAATCCACCACAATGCCTCGCACGAAATAGGGCTCCTCCGATCGAGTTCGGTCCTGAGTAATGCTACCACTCGCCGAACCACCGCCCGTTAAGATACTCTCAATCGCTCGATTACGCCCGTCACGCGTCAACACAGAGCCAATTGGATCGCTAAGGATCGGACTTCCGCTTGTTTCTGGCTCTATTCTAATCTCAGGAAATCGGTCCTCTTCAGGAGACACAGGCGTTTGCGGCAATCTCGGATACCCTCGCTCATTCACAATACCGGAGGACCCGCTTTGAGTCACTCCTCCCACCCCCAAGCTTCCTGGATAGACCCCCGTATTGCTGGTCTGCCCACCTGCATTCGGAAGGCTCGCGCCGATCGGACCTACCGTACCGTTAATCGAACCCGTCGCGCTACCGGCAGTACTACTGGAAGAGCCAGAGGACGGCACCGTCGGATAACTCGCGCCCGCAGCGCATCCCCCTAGCCACAACAAACCCAACCCTGCCAGAGCATACATTCCCACCTGAGCTGATCGAACGGCTTTCATAGGCAATGATACGCGAACGAGTCGCGTCCGGATTCACGTCAAATCGAGAGAATAGACTGTCTAAAGATAATAAACTCAGACGCTTCCTAGGTCGCGTTCCTGACCTAGAGTTCGACTTTAACCCCAGTGGCAATCGTCCAGGGATTTTCGCGGTAGCCGGCATAGCGCCATTATTCGCCCTCGTAATTATCGAGCTCCGGTGCGTTCGTCAGGTTTTCCCATTCGACGTAAAAACGAGTCTTATCTTGAAGCTTATAGCTAACGCTCAGGTCCATTCTTTCGCGAGGCCTGCGAAACCGATCCTTCTCAGGAGAATTCCCAACTCGATAAATGCTCTCATCGCTCGTCGCCAATTTCAGCTGCGCGAAAATCTTCTTCGTCTGATAATTCAAAGCCAACTTCAGACGGCTATCAGGCCTGCCGGTCACCGGCAAAACCTCATCCGGCCTAAATGGATATACAAGTTCGGTATCCTGTCTCACATAGTTCGCGTTGAACGAAAGCCCTCCCGGCAGCATAGCCAGGTACAAAGGCTGATTCCAAGTAAACGATAACCCCCGAATCTGCGCGGAAGCGTTGTTCTCCCGCCTCTCTAGCTCAAAACCATCATATACTCCGCCCGATACGACGGTCTCCCTTGAGAATATCACATCGTCGACCGCTTGATCAAATAACTCGAAGGACAACATTCCTCCCTCCCCCAGCTTGTAATCCACGGAGAAATCCAAGTTCGTATACAAAGTCGGGCGCAGCTCCGGATTGCCTTCCTCGATCTCTCGATCTTCCACGTCGACTCGACGATAAGGCACTACCTCCGCGTAATTCGGACGATCAATGGTGTTCGTGTAAGAGGCGATCACCGTAGTCCTTTCATTCCAACGATAACGTACGTGAGCATTAGAAAAACTGTTGCCGTATTGGTTCTCTCCATACGTCGGACGAGTCTCTAAATAGATAAACTCGTCCACATCGCCATCGTTGTCCGCATCATATCTATCCTGATCGATCAGCACCTCATTGGCGTTGAAGGATATTGACGTATCCTCCGAACGCAACCCAACGATCCCTCGCCACTTACCCACCTCAACGCTTGCCATACCATAAAAGGCGTCCACCTGCTCCTCAACGTCATTAGTCGAGGAGTCGGACTGCTCCCGGGAACGACGTTCATCATAGACGAAGAGATCGGCCTTTTGGCTGATCCCATCCCTCAAAGAAGCATAATCCGCCTGAATATTCGTCGCATAGCGCCCCTCAATAAAAGGAAGGTAACCATCATCCGCCATGACCTCAGTCAAAGTAAACGATCCCTCTTCTCCGAAATCCCAAAATTCAACCTCGTTGCCGCGATCGCGATCCCTCACCCGACTCTTGGCTCCAAACCGCAAAAGCGCGTTCTCATGCCCGAACGCATTCTTCCACTTAACATTAACAGATCCGATCTGATCGGTTTCAGAGCCAACTCGAACGCGGGTGCTGTAGTCCTCAAACTGATACAGACTCGCATCCGACATATACTCGTCCGCCAAAGTAATTTCGGGAAACTGTGGATCCGCCAAATCATAGCTCATGGCGACATCCGATGCGACGAAATCGACCGACAGGTT
>JBCCZW010000114.1:0-9409 GCA_039186805.1 Verrucomicrobiota bacterium | reverse complement strand
CTTGGAAACGCAAAAAAGCCCAAGGCGGACGGCCTTGGGCTTTTTTGCTCGAATTGATCTTTCGGTTTAGAAGGAGCAAGCGCGGACAGCCCAAAGCGTAGTGGCTTTGGTCATCATAATGATAGCTGTCGTTTTGCTGAGCTGCTTCACTGGTTAGAGTTGTTTAAGGATCGGCTGAATTGGGTCAAGGCTTATGAAATGCGGGCGCTTTTTTTTGCGGTCCTTAGAGATATTTTTGCAGCTAATCCAAAATGCATGTTAAATTGCGGGATCTCGTACGAAGGTAGGTTGTCTAGAGCGTGCATCGCATTAGATTTCGACTATGACCGGAGAGATTCTGAAAAGCGGGTTTGGCGAGCGAAAAGGTAGCGTTTCGAAGTGGTCGCTCGCCTTTTTGGCGATGTGCGTGGCTTTTGCGGCGGTAGTGTTTGTTTTCACCGAAAAGCAGGGAGAGCAATTGAAGGAGGATATCGTGACCATGATGGGCGTGCCCGAACTTCCGCAGCTGGAAGGGCTGTCGCCTGCGCTTTTGAATGCTCTTGGCGAAGTCTACGATAAGTTGAGGCTGAATCCAGCAGATCGGAAGGCGCTTGAGGAGCTTTCTCTCTTGTATCAGGCGAATGGATTCGCCGAAAAAGCGAAGCAAGGTTATCGCTCTTTGGCGGTGCTTGAACCTGAGGATGCTCTTTGGTCATTGCGATTGGCGATGCTCCATGCGGATGCATCGGATCCCTCATTGGAATTGAAGTATTTGGATGAGACGCTGGCTAAAGGGGGAGGCACAGATCGGCTTCTTCTTCTGAAAGCGAAAGCTCTCGTCCGGAATGGCCGGCCAGAGGATGCAGAGCAGCTGATTACCTCTGTGCTAAAGAGTGATCCTGCCAATCGGGATGCTTTGATTGAGAAGGGGTTGATGGCTCTGAATGGAGAGGAGTTCGAATTGGCCGCGGCTGTATTCGAAAAAGCGTTACAGTCAGATGCCGGCTATTTTCCTTTGTATTTGTATCTCGAGAACGCGTATGGAGCCTCGGCAGACGACCGCAAATACGTCGCTCAGTATCAGCAGTATCTAAGGACTGAGATTGAGCATACGATTTACTACGAGGAAGAGCAGAGGGTGTTGGGGTATTGCAAGGATCCGATTCGCTTGATGTCGATTGCCGAGCGGAAGCTTAAAGGAGGGAGATGGGAACTTGCGGTTAAACTGCTTGAAGCCGCCGGCGAAGCGGACCCTGGATTCAGTGAAGGCCTGGGAGTCTTAGGACGAGCGTATCGGATGCTTGGAGACGATCAGGCGGTCATAGATCTCCTCTCGCCTCTGGTGTCTGGCGAAACGCTGGATGCGGATGCGCTGGCCGAGCTGACCCGCGCTTGCCTGGAGCTTGGATTGATTCCAGAGGGAGTTGCCACTGCAATGAAGGGGCTCGAAATCGCTCCGCTTTCGGAGGAATTCTATGGGCTTCTAGGGCAATTGTATTTGCGGAGCGATGCTCGGAGTGAGGCTGAAGAAGCCTTTCGGAAAGCGGTGGAATTGAATTCTAGAGACGCAGAGTCGCTCGCTGAGCTTTGATCTTTGCAGCTCATCGCGGGTAGGGCAGTAGGTGTCGATCTGATGAATCGGAGCTTAGCCTTGAGACCGGAGAATGTTCCCGCGAGGCTTAAGCTCGCAGCTCATCATTTGAAATTGGGTGAGATCGAGGCGGCGCAAGAGCAGCTTGAGGACGCGCTTCTGTACGATCCCGAAAATCAGCAAAGCAAGCGTGGATTGGCTAAGGCGTATGCGAGACAAGGGAACCGGCTTGCCGGAATGGGCGAGATCGAGCGGGCAGTAGAGCGATTCAATCAGGCGTTGCTCTTAGATTCAGGGGTGCCTGATGTGCATGAGAATTTGGGGATGCTGCAGGAGCATTTGGATCAGCCGAAGTTGGCGATAGCGCATTTCGATCGGCTCATTTCTCTACGACCGGAGGCGAGCGGAGGTTATCTGAGACTCGGGAGATTGCTTGTTGCGGAGGGCGAGAACGAGAGGGCTCGTAAGGTGTTGTTGGAAGGTCGCAGCGTGGCATTGATTCAATCGCTCCATGGAGAGGTGCATGAGTTTGATTCGCTGCTAGATATAGTGGAGTAAGGGTCGCGGTTCCCTGA
The DNA here is from genome assembly GCA_039186805.1 of Verrucomicrobiota bacterium. Classification (GTDB taxonomy): domain Bacteria; phylum Verrucomicrobiota; class Verrucomicrobiia; order Opitutales; family Opitutaceae; genus JBCCZW01. The sequence goes on along the minus strand of JBCCZW010000114.1, from coordinate 7,264 downwards.
CGTCTCCTGCGGCACACCGGTGTTACGAGAAAGAGGCGTTTTGTCGTTGGGTCCGTTGCGGTTGTTTAGCGATACAAAAAGATCTCCTTTCAATTGAGAGGAGATCTTGAAGTAAAATTGAAGTGGTTGTCCGGGCAGCTTAGAAGTAGGTGCGGAGGGCTGTCCAGAAGGTGAAGCCATCTATGCCTAGTCCAGGAGCTCCGTCGATGGATTCGTACTCGATTCCGGTCATCAGTTTCAGGTTGTCGCCTTCGATGTAGTAGTTGAGACCCGCATACAAAGTGTGATTCTCGTCGCCGGATCCGGTTCCCACGCCATCGTTACGAGCCACGCGGCGGAGACCGCGGCTGCTGCTGCTTTTCGGTACGCCTGTCATCGCGCTGGAGCTTGCAAATTGGTAGCGGAAAGCGGCTTCTAGTTTTTCGGTGATTGGATATGTAGGGAGAATCACAATACCGAAGATGTCATTTCCATCGTCCTTGCCGAAGGTCGCGTTGGCCAAGACGTTCCATTCCCCATACTTGCGATTGTAGGTCGCGGATGCGGCCCATTCGAAATCGAAGATCGAGCGGTCGTTGTCCGCCGAGCTGTCGGCGTACATGAAGTCTAGAGTGACTTCGCCTTCATTCGCCGCGAAGATTGCGCTGCCTTGGAAAGCGGTCGCTCCGTCCCAGTTGGCCCAAGTCTCGCGGTCTGCTTCTGTCGAATAGATACCGGCAACGTATTCGACGTCGTTCTTCGCGCCTTTTAGAACGACACCGGTGGGTCGAAGAGAACCGAAGCGATTGTTGATATTGCTTCGTTCGACCGTCTTAATTCGTTTAGAAGACACGTGCTCCTCACCGCCGAAGGCTACCTTGTAGCGTCCGTAGCCGATAGATCCCGCGTCGAAACCGAAGAGTCCATCTTGACCGTATTCGACGTAGAGTTCGTCGAAGCTGTTATACCCAATACTGGTGTTGCGGAAGCCTCCTTTCTCAAGGTTTGCGCGACCGAGGACTTTGAATCCATCGAGGAGCTTAACCGAGGCTCCAGCCCTGAGGCGTCTCAGCTCTTCACCGTTTCCGCTGAAGTCGAACCCAGCGCTTTCACCGTCTGAGTGATTCCATTGATAGTGGGCGCGGCCGAACAGCTTTACCTCTTGGATCATAGGATTCTCTTTGTCGGAGTAGACCTTCCCCATTGATTTGTAGGCGTCGATCCAGTTTGAGTTGCCTTCTGCGTATGCAGGAGCAGAGGCAAGGGCGAGCCCGGCAGTAAGGGCCAAGGCGACCTTAGTCATCTTAGTATTCATTTTTTGGCTTTGAGTTACGGGAAAACGCGCACTGACGTGAAACGTTTATGTGACGTTCTTGTTACCGGATGATCGCCCAGATCAACATAAACTCAATTTTTGGAGAGAATGTAACAGCCCCGTAACATAACTCTGCGTTTTTCTGAAAGATAACTCAGTTCTGGCGTATATAATTCGCTCAAATTGACGCATAAGCGCTTCAAAAACGCCAATTCCAGGCTCTTTGTTACAGAAGTGTTACGAAAATGTTACGACACTGTGAAGACTTTGTAATGGGCCGAAATTCCCCTCGCTATGCGGAAAATGATGCTGCTTTTGTGACGGCGAATCCGGGACGCTGCGAAGCTTCTGGATTCGTTCTATAAATCCTAAAACTTGCCTGAGCGTTGCATCGAAAACTTCGATATAAGAGTGACTTCCAAGTGACGAATTTGCATCCCATGCAACTTTAAGCGAGGAGCGCGCTCTACCAATCAAAAGGCATTTCATCCCTGTAACTAAAAATAGGTAATTATATAGACGTTATGAATACGAAGTTCGCAATCAGCCGCTCGGTAACCGCAGCGTTTGTCTCACTCGGTCTTGGCCTCGCCGCTATTTCTTCGGCTGCCGAAAAGATCGTCATTAAAGGCTCCGATACATTGGGCGCAAAGATGATCCCTCAGTTGGCCGAGGAGTTTAAGGCGCAGAAAGCGAAGGAAGGTTCCGAAGTCATTTTTGAAATCGCAGCCGAAGGTTCCTCTACTGGTATCACTGCGGTCATCACCGCTTCGGCAGACCTTGGCATGTCTAGCCGCGAAGCTAAGGAGAAGGAGATCTCCAGAGCAATCGTTGAAGGCGTGAATATGAAGCCAATTACCGTAGCAAAGGATGGCATTGCGATAATCGTAAATGATGGGAATCCGATGGATGAGATCTCGGCTCGCGAAGTCATGAAGGTCTTTACCGGCGATGTGGATAGCTGGAGTTCGATCAACGGTCGCTCTGGACCTGTTTCGATCTACACTCGCAACACGTCTTCGGGTACCTACGCGGTTTTCCAGGAGATGGCTCTTCGAAAGCGAGACTATGCGCAGTCCTCTCAGAAGATGGCTGGCAATGAGCAAATCGCATCTGAGGTTTCCGCTAACGGCAACGGCATTGGCTACGTCGGTTTGGCCTACATTGCGACTCCAGGCGTTAAAGTGCTGCCGGTTGATGGCGTGATGCCTCAGAAATCGGAGTATAAATTCGCTCGCCCACTGTACCTCTACTACGACGCGGATTTGGAAATGCGTCCGATCGTTAAGGAGTTCATCGACTTCTGTCTTTCGCCGGAAGGCCAAGCAATCGTAGAAAAAGTACACTTTATCTCGATTCTTTAATCGGGATCGGCATAAGGCCTTTCGAATGAGCGAAAATAGGCCAAGAGACAGGTACGACCTCAGTTCTCGCCGAAAACGCTTCTTAGGAGTCGACAAGGACGGCGCGCTTAAGGGGCTTTTTGGAGGCAACGCTCTGGTCTCTCTGATCGTCCTCACTTTGATCACCGTCTTCCTCTTTCGGGAAGGCGTTGGTTTTTTTGGGCAATACCGCGCAAGCCTCGATCTTTATCGGGCTTCGGGTCTTGAGTACGTCGAGATCATGCGGGAGGAGCAGGATGACTTTACCGCTTTAAATCGTTTCCTTAATTCGATTCAGGCGGAACACACGGAAATCCTCAATGCGAAGGGACTGGATTTCAGCGCTGTCAAGAGGGAGCTCGGCCAGCACGAGGATTTCTATTACGATTTTGAAGACCTAAGCTACCTGTTGACTGATTTTGTACTGGACGCTAACGAGGCGGTGCTTGGCGAACGAGACCGGTTTATCACGGCGCGGAACCTAGAAGAGCACCGTCGCAACCTCGAAGAGGCAGGCAGGGATGAGCAAGCCGCCGCCGTAGTGATTCCCGAAATTGATCTTGCAGCATCCTTTCAGCGGTTGAAGGACCGCGAGAACGAATTTCTCGAACTCAACGACGAGATCGAGTCGAGTGTCTCGAGGTTGCTCGACGATGCTCCTCAGTACGAGGAAATCGAGCTGCAGGACAAGATTGAGCGATTTCGCGAATTGGCGGGAGTTTTTATCGCGAGCCTTCCTGATTACGAAGAGCGTTTAGCAAACTGGGATCGGGAAGCATCTATTGGAATAGGAGCGGCTTTTTGGGCTTTTCTGACGGGTGGCGAGTGGGTGACGAATAGCTCGATCCAGGACTGGTATGGCCTTTGGCCTTTGTTCTCAGGGTCGCTTTTGGTCTCCTTTATCGCGATGAGCATAGCGGTGCCTTTCGGCGTGGGAGCGGCGATCTACTGCAACCAGGTAGCGGGGCTGGGAGAGCAGAATCTTATCAAGCCGTTTATCGAATTCATATCGGCGATCCCTTCAGTCGTGATCGGTTTTTTCGGCATTGTTATCTTTGGAGGCTTGCTCCGCGATCTTTCGGAAACCGGCGCGTTTGCATGGATATCATTTTTCCCCATGCATGAGCGTTTGACGGCTTTCACCGCAGGCGCGCTTTTGGCTCTTATGGCCATTCCCACGATTTTCACTTTGGCGGAAGACGCAATCAATAACGTGCCGAAATCCTTCAAGGAAGCTTCATTAGCGATGGGGGCGACTCGCTTGCAGACTACGATCAAGATCATTGTGCCGACCGCGCTTTCGGGTATCATTTCAGCAATCCTGCTTGGATTCGGGCGGGTTATTGGCGAGACGATGGTGGTATTGCTTTGCGCTGGTAACCGGATTGCGATTCCTGATTTTACTCAGGGTCTTGGCGCCTTTTTTCAGCCGGTGCACACGATGACGGGCATTATTGCTCAAGAGTTGGGCGAAGTGGTTCCGCAGAGCATTCATTACCGGGCCTTATTTATGGTCGGTATGGTGCTCTTTATTATTTCGCTGTTGATCAATTACTTCGCCCAGAAGATCGTTATAAAATTCCAAATTTCGAGAGGCTAAAGCGATGCCAGTTCAAGACACTCAGTCAGGGCAAGCTCAGGCGCGCCACCCCTTCTACAATTCGTCCTCAAAAGCCAAGCGAAACGAGACGGTTGTATTTTGGGGATTTCGGATTGCGACCTACTTCGTCTTGCTCTGCGCGTTTTCGATCTTTGCGGTGATCTTCTACAAGGGCGGCCAAGTCGTCTTTCAGAGCAGTTTCCCCTTTGTGAACGTACCGTTTCTCACGGAATCGCCCCAGACGCTCCACGTCTTCGAGCATGAAGGCGAATCGTATGAACTGGGCGATGTAGATTTTCGCGCGTTCGTGGATGCGAATGACGCCAAGATTGGCGATGTGCATGTGTTCGAGCATGAGGGACAAACCTATCGCTTGAGCTCTAGCGAGTTAACCGCTTTTCAGCAGGAGCGGGACGTGCGGGTGGACCGTTCCGAGGCGGATGATAATCCATTTCGGTACGAGAAAATTGGATACGAGACGTATTCGTACTCTGGGGGCGGCATTTGGCCGTGCATCGTGGGAACGGTCTTACTGGTGGTAGGCGCGATGTTTATCGCATTAACCTTGGGAATTCTTAGCGCGATATTTTTGAGCGAGTATGCGCGCCCTGGAACGGTGTTGAATATGATAAGGCTTTCCATCCTGAACCTAGCGGGCGTGCCTTCTATCGTGTTTGGCATATTCGGCGTCGGCATGTTCGTCGTATTTCTGGAATGGGAAGTTTCCCTTTTGGCGGGATGGTTTACGCTGGCTTTTATGGTACTGCCTATCGTGATTTCGGCGAGCGAGGAGTCGCTCAAAGCCATACCGCAAGGATTGAGGGAGGCCTCATTGGCGTTGGGCGCGAGCAAGTGGACAACGATTCGTACGAATGTCTTGCCCTATGCGATGCCCGGTATCTTGACCTCTTCGATTATCGGCGTCGCGCGGGTGGCGGGAGAGACGGCTCCCATCATGTTTACAGCGGCGTTCGCCATGCGGGATCAATTGCCATGGGAGGGCTTGAGTCGTTGGTATGACATCTTCTTTCAAGGAGTGATGGCCTTGCCTTATCACATTTACGTCGTTAGCTCCAAGATCCCGAGCAACGAATTCACGCAACGAATGCAATATGGGACCGCTTTCGTCTTCCTTGTGATCGTGGCGGGAATCGCTCTTACTTCCATACTTCTCAGAGCCCGTATGCGGAAAAAATATCGCTGGTAATGTCTGTACTAACCGATACAAATCAACCGGAAGCTAAGCCGACCGATTCCTCGAACATGAACAACGACGCGGACAGATCTCGTTCTTTAATCGATATAGAAAACTTCGATTTTTTCTATGGCGATAAGCAAGCGCTTTTCGATGTGAACATGAGCATCAAGGAGAAGGAAGTGACTGCGTTTATCGGCCCGTCGGGCTGCGGCAAGAGCACTTTGCTGCGCTGCATCAATCGGATGAACGATTTGATCGATATTGCCCGCATCGGTCGCGGACAGATTCGGGTGAACGGCGTCGATATCTATGATGAAAAAGTGGATACAATCGAACTCCGAAAAAGAGTGGGAATGGTATTCCAAAAGTCGAATCCGTTTCCAAAGTCTATTTACGAAAACGTGGTGTATGGTCTGCGGATCCAAGGCGTTCGCAAAAAAACGATTCTCGACGAGGCAGTGGAGCGTTGCTTGAAGGGAGCCGCTTTGTGGGACGAGGTGAAGGATCGCTTGGAGTCGAGCGGTTTGAGTCTATCAGGCGGTCAGCAGCAACGGCTCTGCATCGCTCGCGCTTTGGCTGTGAGCCCCGACATTCTTTTAATGGATGAGCCTTGCTCGGCTCTGGACCCGGTCGCGACGGCGAAGGTCGAAGAGTTGATCCACACATTGAAGAATGAATACACGATCGTGATCGTCACGCATAGCATGCAGCAAGCGGCCCGCGTTTCGGACAAGACGGCCTTCTTCTATATCGGCAAGCTGATCGAGATGGGCGCGACCGACCAGATGTTTATGAGCCCCAAGAACGAGCAGACCGAAGCCTACATTTCCGGACGTTTTGGTTAGGATTTACGATTTACATTAGGCGAGCCGCTTGTAAGCTTTTACAGCAACCATTGATCAATCCACTACTGTATTTGAGATTCCCCTACACCGAATAAACCAATGAAGCGTTATTTTCACGAAGAGTTAGAGACGGTCAGATCCCACATCATGCTGATGGGGGAGAAGGCTATTGAGAACGTGGAAGATGCGATGCGCGCGTTGCTGGATAGCGATCGCCGATTGGCTGAGCAGGTGATTGAACGCGATGAAGAGATTGATAAGATCGAAATGCAAATCGACGACGAAGTGGCTCGCTATGTGAGTCTTCGCGCGCCGGTCGCTAGAGATCTGCGGTTGCTTTTCGTTGCGGTGAAGTCGAGTCACGACTTGGAGCGGGTGGGGGACGAAGCGACAAGCATCGCGAATCGTATGAACAAGGCTTTGGCGACGGGCCATGCATTGGAAACTTTGGGAGATATCCCACGGATGTGCGAATTGGCTATCAGCATGCTGCAGGATGCGCTTGGCTGCTTCATCCAAGAAGATGAGGAGAAGGCCTTTGGGATCTGCATGCGCGATAAAGAGGTGGATCAATTAAACCGGAAGAATTTCGCTCATTTTGTGGAAAATATGAAGACGGATCCGGAAAAGGCTGAGATTCACACAGAGTTGGTCTTTATTTCGAAGTCTTTCGAGCGCATTGCTGATCACGCCAAGAATATCGCCGAAGAGGTCTATTACCTTCTGACTGCCGAGTCTTTGAAGGCGGTGATAAAGAACGCGAATTAGTCTGCTATCGGTTTGTCTCTAGACCTTTGGATGAGGTTTTGAATCGCATTCCGTTCGGCTTTTCGATTTGAGCTCGAGCCAGCAATCCGTTCATTTAAAGACGAGACCTAGGTCGAAAGTTATGTCTGTAATTGCCCAAGACGCGATGGGTTATGGGGCTTCAAAAGAAAGAGCACG
>JBCCZW010000113.1:0-9418 GCA_039186805.1 Verrucomicrobiota bacterium | reverse complement strand
AGTCAGCCAGGGGTCCTTGAGTAGAAATCTCGGTAAGGGGCGGACTTATGAATGGTTTTACTTATCGTTGATGGGGTGAGCGGGGCGTTTAGGAGGTTTTTTACGGATCGCGCGTGTGTCTTTGGACGAACGGGATCCACTTTTCGAACTGATAGGCGAAAAGGGGAAGTTGGGTTTGGATTGCGGGCTGTTTCGGGAGAAAGGTTGGACGCATTCGGATTGATGCTGGGTAGGGCTAGGTTCGGGACGGCGCCCGAACCCTACCTTGGTTTGCTTATGGCGGACGGGCTTCTCTACGATGAGCGAGAGCGCTGCTTAGATTGTTGTACTGTGGGATAAACCCTCTCCCTTAGAGAGTCTGCGCTTGCTCGTGGGAGGGGAAGTTTTCAAGTTCGCTGGCGTTATGAAAATCCTCCATGGAGCTCCCTCACATTCGGAATTTCGCTTGCAAAAGCTGGTGGCAGATTTGACTGCCGTCGGCTTGCCGGTGAAGGCGGCTTATGCTGCGTTCGTCCACGTGGCGGAGATCGATGGGGAACTGTCGGGTGATGAATTTTCCGTCTTAGAAAAGCTGCTCACTTACGGGCCGAAACTTGAGGAGCATGAGCCAAAGGGTTTACTCCGGGTGGTGGCTCCACGACCCGGAACGCTTTCCCCATGGTCGTCTAAGGCGACGGATATCGGGCGCATTTGCGGTTTGGATAAGCTGGTTCGCGTGGAGCGAGCGATAGCTTTCTGGATTGACTTGGGCGGGGCGGAATTGACTCCAGAGGAGACGAAGCTCTTGGATTCGAAGCTGCATGATCGGATGACGCAGGGGGTGTTTGGGTCGGAGGAAGAGTTAGAGGCTTTGTTTCGTCATGAAGAGCCAAAGCCATTTGCTACGGTCCCAGTGATTTCGGGTGGGCGTGAGGCGTTAGCGGACGCGAATAAGCGCTTGGGATTGGCCTTGGCTGAGGATGAGATCGATTACTTGGTGGAAAACTTCCAAAAGCTGGGACGCGACCCTGCGGATATTGAACTGATGATGTTTGCTCAGGCGAACTCGGAGCATTGCCGGCACAAAATCTTCAATGCGTCTTGGGACATCGATGGGGAGGCGCAAGAAAAGTCGCTCTTCAAGATGATCAAGAACACCTTTGAAATGCGAAGCGAAGGCATCCTTTCGGCTTACAAGGACAATGCGGCGGTTTTCGAGGGGAGCGAGGCGAACCGATTTTTTGCGGATCCCGACACGAATGAGTACGAGCCTGTCTTGGAAGATATCGCGATTCTCTGTAAGGTAGAGACGCATAATCATCCGACTGCGATTTCTCCGTTTCCGGGAGCGGCAACGGGATCGGGCGGCGAGATTCGCGATGAGGGAGCGACGGGAATTGGCTCGAAGCCGAAGGCGGGGCTGACGGGTTTCACTGTATCCAATTTGAAGTTACCGGGCGGCGAGCAGCCTTGGGAAAAGGAATTCGGCAAGCCAGAGCGCATTGTGAGTCCGCTCGATATCATGATCGAGGGACCGTTGGGGGGGGCGGCGTTTAATAACGAATTTGGGCGCCCGAATATTTTGGGCTACTTCCGCACTTTCGAGCAGGAGGTGCCGGGAGCGAATGGGAATGAGATTCGCGGATACCACAAGCCGATCATGTTGGCGGGCGGTCTCGGCAATATTCGTCGCGAGCATATTGAAAAGGGCGAAGTGGAGGAGGGCGACAAGTTGGTCGTGCTCGGTGGGCCGGCGATGTTGATCGGACTTGGGGGAGGAGCTGCCAGCTCAGTCGACAGCGGGGAAGGGTCGGAGGATTTAGACTTTGCTTCGGTACAGCGGGACAACCCGGAAATGGAGCGTCGCTGTCAGGAGGTGATTGACCGTTGTTGGGCAATGGGGGAGGACAATCCGATCGCGTTTATCCACGACGTGGGAGCGGGTGGTCTCTCGAATGCGATGCCAGAGTTGGTGAACGATGCGGGCAAGGGCGGCGTGTTTGATCTGCGTAAGATCAACAACGACGAGCCAGGTATGAGCCCTCTTGAGATCTGGTGTAATGAATCCCAGGAACGCTATGTGATGGCGATTCCAGCGGCGCGGATCGATTGCTTTAAGAAGATCTGCGAGCGCGAGCGTTGTCCGTTTGCGGTAATCGGAGAAGCGACAGATGAGCGTCAGTTGGTGCTGGAAGACGCACATTTCAACAATAGACCGATAGACATTCCTCTCGAGGTGCTTCTCGGCAAACCACCGCGTATGCATCGTTCGGAGACGAAACTAAATCGTCCGCAGGCGCCTCTCGAGTTGGAGGGCGTCTCCTTGGAAGAGGCTGCGAAGCGTGTCTTGTCTCACCCGACTGTGGCGGATAAGACGTTTTTGATCACGATTGGCGACCGGACGGTGACGGGCTTGATCAGCCGTGACCAAATGGTGGGCCCTTGGCAGGTGCCGGTTGCGGATTGCGCCGTGACGGCGTCTTCGTTTGATGGATACGCGGGTGAAGCGATGTCGATGGGCGAGCGTACGCCGACGGCGGTTAATAACGCGGCAGCTTCAGCACGTTTGGCTGTGGGCGAGGCTTTGACGAATTTGGCTGCGGCTCAGATCGGCAGCCTTCGCGGGGTGAATCTTTCGGCGAATTGGATGGCGGCGCCATCGGTTCCGGGCGATGCGGTGGATCTTTACGAAGCCGTCGAAGCGATCGGGATGGAGCTTTGTCCAGAGCTTGGGGTGACGATCCCGGTGGGCAAGGATTCGATGAGCATGAGCACCGTCTGGAAGGATGGCGAAGAGGAGAGGCGCGTGACGGCTCCCACTTCCTTGATCATTTCCGCCTTCGCTCGCTGCGAGGATATTCGCTTGTCGCTTACGCCGCAGCTTATCCAGAAAGCGGATACGTCTTTGATTTTGATCGATCTAGGTCGTGGAAAGAATCGCTTGGGCAGCTCGATCCTTGGTCAAACGCTTTCTCAAATGGGGGAAACGACTCCCGATGTGGATAGCGCTGAAGATTTGAAGGACTTCTGGAATGCGATCCAGGAGCTCGGCAAGGATGAGAAGCTGTTGGCGTATCACGACCGTTCGGATGGCGGACTGTTTGCGGCAGCCGTTGAAATGGCCTTTGCGGGCAATGTGGGCGTATCGCTTTCGCTTGAGGATGGCGAAGAAGCGTTTGCGGCCTTGTTTGCTGAAGAGCTGGGTGCGATTATTCAGATCCGCAATGAAGACAAGGATGCAGTGATCGTTGTTTTGGAGAGCCATAATCTGGATACATGCTCTCATGAGATTGGCGTTTTGAATGAGGACTTCGCGTTTTCGGTGAGCCAAGGGAGTGCGGAGATCTATTCGAAGGATCTTTCTGAATTGCGAGGCATCTGGTCGGATGTGACGTTCCGGATGCAGAGTTTACGGGATAATCCGGAGTCAGCTGAGTCGGAGCAATCGATTCGAACTGACAAGGCAAACCCTGGCATCAGTCCGAAGGTGACTTTCGATATTGAGATCGGCAAGGACTACGATAGCCGTCCGACGATGGCGATTTTGCGGGAGCAGGGTGTGAATGGCGAGGTCGAGATGGCGGGCGCGTTCTATCGCGCCGGCTTTAAGGCGATCGACGTTCACATGACGGACATTCTGAGTGGTCGCGTTTCGCTGAAGGACTTCCAAGGCTTGGCGGCGTGTGGTGGCTTTAGCTACGGCGACGTGCTTGGCGCGGGCGAAGGTTGGGCGAAGAGCATTTTGTTCAACGAGAAGGCGAGAGCCGAGTTTAAGGATTTCTTCGAGCGTGAGGATACCTTTTCGTTGGGCGTCTGCAATGGCTGTCAGATGATGAGCAATTTGCGTAGTTTGATTCCGGGTACGGATCATTGGCCGCGCTTCGTACAGAATCGTAGCGAGCGTTATGAAGGGCGCTTGGTTTCGGTTAAGATCGAAGAGAGCCCGAGCGTGCTTTTTGAGGGGATGGAAGGCAGCGTGCTTCCTATTGCGGTGGCCCATGGAGAAGGGCGCGCAGAGTTTGCAAATGCGGCTGCGGCGGAGAGCTGTAATGGGTCGGGTTTAGTTTCAGCTCGTTATGTGGATAATAATCACAATGCGACTGAGGCGTATCCATTGAATCCGAACGGTTCCCCTTTTGGTATCACTTCGCTAACTAGCGAAGATGGGCGAGCGACGATTTTGATGCCTCACCCTGAACGGGTTTTCCGTACGACTCAGTTGAGCTGGGCGCCGAAGGACTGGGGCGAGGATTCTCCTTGGATGAGGTTGTTCTATAATGCGCGGGCGTTTGTGGGGTAGAAGACCTTATTCAAGTTCGAAAGAGCTCTCATCTGCGAAGTCTTGAAATTCCTTTTGTCCGCTGGGGTCAAAATTTGAAGTGTCAAATCCGTCCACGAGTTTTATTGGTTTTGTATGAATCTTGTTTTCTGACCTTAGGGATTGGCAATGCTTGAAGAGGGTTCTTTCGTCCTCGGTGATTAGGAACGCGATATCGTTCGCTCCGGCCTGGCCTAGCAGTTTGTAGTCGTCTTTTATAGAATCTCTAGACGTAGACCCATCACGATTCGCTTTGGTGAAGTCAAGTTCTGCGGCTTTCATCGCGTCCGGTAAGTTGAATGGCAAAATGATGATCGCGTCTAGTGGTAGGTCTGTCACAGCCTGTTTAAGATGAAATTCAGAAACTACAATTGTTGATAAGAACATGGGTATACTATCCTGGGCGAAGTGTCGGAAGTATTTTAGAGCTGTTTTGTGGTTTGGCCGATTTTTGTCTACGAGAGAGATGAGGAAACTTGTGTCGAGTAGGATTCCGTCAGGCATTGTCACCTCCTCTCAAGCTTTCCACCCATTCACCTGCATCGCGGATTGATGACCACGCTTTAGTTCCTTTATTGATGACCTCTTCGAGTTCAGATTCACTAACTCTAGGTTTATATGCTTTTAATTCCAAAAGTTTGTAGCTTCCGAGTTTTCCAGTACTCAAGTTTTGCTTAGCCTTAACGTGAGCTATTGCCTTGTGATAAACTAGATTTTCTCGCTGTTCTTTGATTTGATCTTCGTTCGCTGAGACGATGATTTCTTTTTGGCTGTTTCGAGGTCGAATGTGGACATTGACGCGCTTAGCTCCGCCCCAATCGGTTATTGTTCCAACAATATAGCGCTCAACATCGATGACTCTTTCAACGACCTGTTGGCTGTATTTGCTATTGTTTGAAATTGTAATTAAATTTTTCTCTGCTCGTCTTATCTTGTAACAGAAGGTGTCGCTCATTTTAGCTCTATCTTGCCACTCAAGAATGATTTGAGCTCGCTTGGGATCAATGCCTTTAAGGTTATTGGTGTTGGAAAGCATCTCTGTATCGATGGAGACTGAAGATAGTATGCCTGCGGGGATCAGAGCTCTCAATAGGTAGGATCCATCTTCTATTTGAACTTCAACGCCTCTCAGTTCTGCTTTGTTTTCGCTCCCCTGTAGAAACTGAAGAACTTGGCTGTTGAAATCCACGAACTGATTTAAAGGTAGGCCATTTGACGCAGAAATCTTCTTGCCGGCTATTATGCCGTCAATTGAAAATTCTATGCTTTGGAATTGGCTCATATCAGCGTTATTGTGCATAATGTGATGCAGGCAGATTAAAAGCTCAAGTTCGGAACCAAATTTTGAAGAATATCTTATGGCATTTCGAGTTCTTCGCAGAAGCGAATGAAGGGAAGGACTCTTTGATCGGTTTCGGCATTGCCGTGGTCGGTCTGACCTGTGTGGACGAGATAGAACTTTGGGATGTCGGTTCTTTCTCTGAAGTATCCATGTTTTGAGGATGTCTTTGAATCGCTCAGTTTGCATTCTACGGCGAATTCGGGTTTGCCGTCTTTTAATACTACGAAGTCGATTTCTCGTTTGTCGGTGTCTCGGATGAATTGAAGCTGCATGCGAAAACCTTCCGTGTCTTCGATGAAGCAACAGTATTTGAGAAGCTGGCAGGCGACTAGATTCTCAAATCGTTGTCCTGCTTCTTCGATTCGCGACCAATCCCAAAAGTAGAGTTTGTTCTCCTTCTTTACTGCCCTTATATTTTTGTGGCCGTAGGGAGGGATGCGGAAGACTATGTAAAGTCGTTCGAGAATTGAAATCCACTTTTCGATCGATTCGTGGGAGACGCTTAGGAGTTGACTGAACGATCGGATGGAGAGCGGCGAGGCGACGCAGTCTGGAAGGTGTTCTAGGAGTAACTCAATTTTGGATACGTCACGCACGCTTTCGAGCGCTCGCAAATCGTCGTATACTACTCTTGAGGTATATTCTCGAAGCCATCTCCGGTGAAATCGAGTATCCGCTTTGAGCAATGGCTCGGGGAATCCGCCAAAATTGAGGAGTTGTTCGAGGTTTTCTGGAGTGGGCGATTTTGATATCTCCGGCAGGGAGAAGGGGAAGAGCCGGTAGTAATGGTAACGTCCTTGGAGGGAATCGCCACCGCGTCGATAGTAATCTAGTCGCGCTGAACCTGTGACGAGAAACGATATTTTGCTCTTATGCTTATCGTAGTAGCCTTTGACTAGATTTCGCCATTCTCCAAATTTGTGAATTTCATCGAAAATGATAGTGCTTTGTTTGGAAGGCAGGTGGTTGTTGAGAAGCTTCTTGCGGTCGGCCAGGGAGTCCCAATTGAGGTAAGCAGGGTGAGATTCCTTAGCGTTTTTAGGTGTGAGGGTTTGAAGCGCCAGAGTGGTCTTGCCGACTTGGCGAGGACCGCCGACGAATACCATGCGGTCTGATAGGTCGTCTTTGATGTGGGATAGCAGGTATCTCGTGGAAGGAATCATGGCGTTAGTGATTTCAGGTTTACCCGAAAATACTCATGAGTAATTTCGGGTAAAGTCTAAAATACTAACGAGACTCCTTGAGGATTGGGACTCTGTTGCGCATTTCGCGCCTATCCTAATCAATGTTGAGGCGGCGCATACCGGAGGCTGCTTACCGCCTTCTAGTTCCAGTCGTTGAGTTTGGATTGGAGGTCGCGGCGTTGGTGGATGAGTTTGCGCCAGTTGCGTTCGATATAAGAGGCAGCCAGGATTACGATGAATCCTGTGAACGCGAGGGAGAGCCAGAGGTTGTTTTGGTAGAGGTCTACGGCGTAGCGGATGTGGTAGAGTATACTGGCGGCTGTTCCTAAGAGACCGGCGTAGAGGAGCGATTTTTCTCTGATAAGAAATGAGAGGATGGTGATCGTGATGGCGGTCGCGAGAGCGATTGCGGCCGGCAGCAATCCAGATGTCATGAGAAGTTGAATTGTGGATACGCTGATGGCGCTCATGCCAGCAATGATTTGAAAGGAGCGTTTCGAGGATTGAGTGAAGCGGGCTAGGATCGCGATGAAGAGCGTTAACGGGAGGGCCCCGATAGTCATCCAAGTGAGGGCTTCGTAGAAATAGGCGCTTTTGATGAATGAGCCGACGAGGCAGAACCATGCGATAATAAGCGGAAGTAGGCTGAAGTGTTCGTATAGGCTTTTGGCGCTGGGATTGTTGGATGTTTGAGGGAGAGCCCAGAAGAAGAGCATGGCGATTGAGGCGAAGAAGAGACTGAGCACTACGCCGGAGGCGCTGTATAGGAGAGCGGTTCTGAGCAGCAAAAGTCCGAAGGGAGCGAAAAGAAGCGTGCGCATGGCGCGTCCATCCCAGGATCGAAGGCCGCTTTGTTTGCTGAAGATCTTACGATCGATAATTGTAAGGCTCGCTAGGAGGATGAAGCCGATAGTAACTACGATGTTCTCGTCGCGGAAGGGCAGGAGAAGGAGGGAGTTGGCAAAGAGATAGACGAGAGTGAGCCGTTTCGCTTCGGGGCGAGCCATGGCGGAGAAGCCGAGGAATGCGAAGGCGGTTAGGAGGATTATCGATACGGCGGTGGTGGCTCCGAGGAGGGATGCTCCGATGGGGTCGAACTCGAAGATGCTGAAGTATTGAGAAAATTGTGACGTGGCGCCTGCGACTTGGGCGAAGATGAGGGCTCCCAGTTGGCAGAATAGTACGGGGATGAAGGCAGTGGTGAGAGCGAAAAAGGATCGGGCTCCTTTGTCTTCCTTGAGCTTGAGGGCGCAGAAGAGTCCGCCGAGCGATAGTATGGCGGTGAGGCCAAAGAAGCTGTAGTACCGGAAGAGCGGGGCGGAATTCATCCAGCCTCCTAGGAGGAATACGAAGGCGGATCCTAGGAGCGAGATGCCGCCTGTCCAGCGGAGGATAGTGGGGAGCTTGCTCCAGAGCTTGTGGTCAGGGTTTTCGGCGGCTGGGGTCGCGGGGTCGAGGTGTTGGGCGGGTAGAGCCGCGTTTGATGTATTGGTGGATGGGTTCATGACGATAGATGATTGAGCTATTTCTGGTGTATTGGATATTTGGATGCGAATTACGGTTGAGACGCGGGCAGCGTGCCCGCGTTAAGATGGAGGCGATTTTTTCCTAGCTTAGACTGTCGAGTTCGGCTTCGAGGGCTTCTTCTTCCTCTTTTTTGAGGAATTCGTCTTCGAGGGTGTCGGCCGGGAGACTTGAACCGATTTCAGCCTCCGTGAGCTTTATCTCCCATCTTTCGAAGATGTCTTCTAGATCTTCGTCGGCCTCTAGGGGATCGCTGTGCGCGACGCTAAGGGCTTTGGCTCGGCTTTCGCGACAGCTGAAAGTCCGCTTCTTGCGCTTTAGCTCTTCGATGCGGGTTTCGAGTTTCGAGACGTCTGATTCAAATCGACTCATGAGAGAGGAGTGCTTGGGTATCTCCGTCTCGAGGCGTTTGATCTCCTCATCGATCCGTTTACGGCGACGGAGGCATTCGATGGCCTTAGCTTTATCGGAGTCCTTTAGCTTGACGGCTCGATCCTGCCAGAGGGATGAGTCGGATTTGAGCTGAGAGACTTTCGACTCCATATGATCGAGGTCTCGTTTGAGGCGTCCGAGTTTTACCTTGGCTCGAGCGGCGGCCTCTTGGAGTTCTTTGATTGAACTCGTAACGACGGCTTCGTGATTTTCGACCTGCTTGATTACATTATCGAAGCTGGTCACGATACTTGCAGTCCATCTTTTGATTTTCTTCATGGTTATTCCTTGCGCTAAGTTAATGAGCTCATGACTCGATAGCTGCTCATGCATTCGGGGCGCCGGAATGTCAGGAAGAATAGTGCGGTGCTTTAAGTCCTTGAATATCAGCTAGCAACGATAGGGAGAGAAGCGAATGTAGTGACAAAGAAAGATTGAACGTACAAAAAATGCGCCGTGCTTAGTACGTTTTGTGTCAGGTCCTAGTTCCCTGAGGGAAAGGCAAATGTTCTGAAATAGATAGAATGATGGTTGAGAAGGGGAGGTACGACCGCGTCAATAGTCTGATTCTGGAAGGATTGCCTTTCCCTCAGGGAACTAGGACCTGACACAAAACGTACTAAGCACGGCGCATTTTTT
>JBCCZW010000112.1:0-9438 GCA_039186805.1 Verrucomicrobiota bacterium | reverse complement strand
GGGAGCTGGAGAGCGTAATTGGGATTGGGCGATCAATGGGAAGGGGGCATTGGACTTCGTTTCGATGCTACTTTGATTTGGGTTATGCGGAGCGAGGTGCTGGCGTCTTTCCAGGATTTGAGTTGCGAGGCGTGGGCGTTTATGAGGTCGTCGGTCTATGAAGATTGGAGTGGTTCTTGTTCTGGTGGCGGCGATATTGGCTGCAATTTTTGTGAGTCTGCCGAAGGAGCAACGGGTAGGAGGCGTTGAGCTTTTGGAGGATCAATCGGACGTAGAGGATGTTATGTTCGATGTATTGGCGTTTCCATTGACTGAGGAGGAGCTGGAGCTGTTTTTAGGCGGGGCGGATTCTGTTTTGGATTGGGCCGAGGATCATCCGAATGAATGGGTGTCGGCGGGAGAGTCGTTGGAACCTTTGGTTGCGGTGAGAGAACTGAAAGTGTGGCGTCGTGAAGATTTGGATGCAGATGAGTTTTCGTTGTTGTTGGCGAAGGTGCTGTTTACCTTAGAGCTGCAGGCAGATACAAACAGCGTAGAGGGGATGAAGAAGGAGTTGGCGGAAATGGAAATGGATTTGAGGGACACGTCGATCCCTGCTGAGCATCGCGAGTTGATACGGGAGGGATATGAACAGTTTGAGCAGCTGATCGGCTTGGCGGAGAAAGTGGGGCCGGTTAACCGGGCGGTTTACTTGAAGCATCAAGATCGTGTTGACGCGCTAATGTTGCGTTTCGATGCTGTTGGGGAATAGGCGGTCGCTCGGCTGGCCTTAGTTAATCTCAATCTTAGCTATTATGTTGGTTCACACAGTTTACTTTTACTTCAAGGAGAGCGTTTCTGAAGAGCAGATCGCTGCGAACATCGAGGGCGCTCGCGAGCTCGGAAAGATCGAAACGGTCAAGGAAATGTACGTCGGTACGCAAGCGGATGTCACGATTCGACCGGTATCTGTTACTGGGTGGAAGTTTAGCATTACGGTGCTTTTGGCGAATGTGCCTGACCACGATATCTACCAAGATCATCCGATTCACTTGGACTACATTGCGAAGTACAAGGATCTTTGGGAAAAGGTGACGGTGTTCGATGCGGACTAGGTCTTTTCGGATCTCTCGCGAGATCCGCTACTTCTTGATTGGGCGGTCGCTTAAAATAGATCACCTCTCTTAGTACCCAAAATTAGGATACGGAATGGATCTTCGTATTTGTATTTTAGATATGTTGCCGTTGGACTGCTTGAGTTACGTTCATGTCAACAGACGGGGCTCATTGCCCTGGGGCTTGACAGTCGGGGGGCGACGAGTAAAAACGTAGGTCCATGGAAGCCGCACTGACGGAACCGGTTTTGGTCCTCAATCGTTTATGGCAGGCAGTTAATGTGGTAGCTGTCCGCAGGGCTTTTACTCTCATCGCTAGCGGACATGCTCAGGTAGTGCATGCTGAGAACGACGACTTTCAGGTCTTCAGCTTGATGGATTGGATGGACTTTTCGCTGCACAATCCGCCGGTTGACGAGATGGATGTGGTGCATACGGTAAGAAGTCCGGTGAGAGTGCCGAAGATCATTTTGCTCTCGGTTTTCGACAAGGTGCCGAAGAAGGAACTGAAGTTGACTCGCAAGAATGTCTTTGAGCGTGACAAGTACCGTTGTCAGTATTGCAGCAAGAAGTTTCCGCCGGAGGAGCTGAATTTGGATCATGTGATTCCGCGTCACTATGGCGGAAAGACGACTTGGGAGAATATCGTTTGCTCGTGTATCGAGTGCAATTCGCGAAAGGCGAATCGTTTGCCGCATGAAGCGAAGATGCATTTGATTAGGAAACCCTCACGGCCGAAGTGGAGACCGGTGATCAGTATCGCCGCGAGAGGCAATCACAAGGAGGAGTGGAGGAATTTCATCGACGTCGCGTATTGGAACGTGGAGTTGGAGAGCTAGGGAGCGGTTCCTGATTGTGGGCTGCCCGGGGTCATCGAGCTCACGCTCGATGCTACTTTTAGTTGGGTATTTGGGGTTGCCTTGGGGGTGGGCGGTTTGGCAGCTTGGCGGGCTTTTATGAGCGAGCACTTTGAGTTGATTTGCGAGGATGAGGGAACGGAGGCCCGGAGGGGGCGTTTGCAAACATTGCATGGGTCGATCGAAACTCCGATCTTTATGCCGGTGGGGACTCAGGGACCGGTCAAGAGTTTGACGCCTCGGCATTTGAAGGAGATTGGGGCACAGATCATTTTGGGAAATACGTACCACCTCAATTTGCGCCCGGGGCCGGATTTGATCGAGGAGGCTGGAGGGTTGCACAAGTTCAATGGATGGGATGGTCCGATACTGACTGATAGTGGAGGGTTTCAGGCATTTAGTTTGGCGAAGCTATCTAAGATGACGGATGAGGGCGTTTCTTTTCAGTCTCATCTGGATGGCTCGAAGGTGTTTTTGGGGCCGAAGGAGGTGATGTCGATACAGTCGAAGCTCAATTCGGATATCGCAATGGTGATCGATGAGTGTCCGCCGTATCCTTGCGCTAAGGGGGATTGCGTGAAGGCGATCGAGCGTACGACGCGGTGGGCAAAGGCGTGTAAGGAGGAAGCTGAGAAATTGGGTCTTTTTGAGAGGGGGAATCATGTATTTGGGATCGCTCAGGGCTCGGAGTTCGAGGATTTGAGGCGTCAGTCGGCGGAGGAGTTGAGCGATTTGGACTTTCCGGGTTATGCGATTGGAGGGGTGAGTGTGGGGGAGCCGGAACCTGAGATGTTGAAGCAGGTCGCTGCAACGGCTCCGTTTTTACCGAGGGAAAAACCACGCTATACGATGGGATTGGGGACTCCGCCGCAGATGTTGAAGATGATTGCCTTGGGGGTGGATATGTTCGACTGCGTGTTGCCGAGTCGGGTGGCCCGTAATGGGGCTTTCTTTACGCCAGATGGGATGAAGAATATTTTGAATGCGAAATATGCTGCCGAGCATTCGCCCTTGGTGGAGGGGATGGACAATTATACGTGCCGCAATTTTTCCCGCGCCTACATCCGTCATCTCATCAAAGCGAAAGAGATGCTGGGATGTACGCTGCTGACGATCCATAATCTCCATTTTTATTTGGATCTGATGGAGCAGGTTCGCGGACATATCGAAGCGGGCGATTTTGCGACTTGGAGTAAGGGTTGGATTGAACGGTATGAAGCAGATGGGGATGTTTAGGATGTAGCTGTCGACGGCTCCATTTGGATGGACTGAAGTCCATCCTCCTTAGTTGGGTTTTTGTTAAAGATTCTTTTGCCGGTGGTCGTTTGACAGAGGACCTATTCTCTGATGAGTGTGGGTTGGCTTTTGCGCGTAGCTGTATTCGTTTCGCGCCTACTTATAACCATTGTTGCTTGATCCCATGAGAATCTTAATCACTGGAGGCGCTGGCTTCCTTGGAAGTCACCTGACCGATTTGCTGCTGAATGAGGGCCACGAGGTCATTTGTATGGATAACCTCTTTACGGGGAATAAGCGGAATATCTCGCATTTGCTGCAGCATCCTCACTTTGAGTTTATGCGCCATGATGTGACGGATCCGTTCAAGGTTGAGGTGGATCGCATCTACAATTTGGCCTGTCCCGCTTCGCCGGTGCATTATCAGTACAATGCGATCAAGACGATCAAGACTTCGGTGATGGGAGCGATCAATTGCTTGGGCTTGGCCAAGCGGGTGAATGCGCGGGTTTTTCAGGCTTCGACTTCGGAAGTTTACGGGGACCCCAACGTTCACCCTCAGCCCGAGAGTTATTGGGGGCATGTGAATCCGATAGGGATTCGCTCTTGTTATGATGAAGGCAAGCGTTGCGCAGAGACCCTTTTTTATGATTATCACCGCCAGAACGGGGTGGATGTTCGGATTGTGCGGATATTCAATACTTACGGTCCGCGCATGTCCCCAGAAGATGGTCGCGTGGTTTCGAATTTTATCGTTCAGGCCCTGCAAGGTCAGGACATTACAATTTATGGAGATGGGACGCAGACGCGGTCTTTCTGCTACTATAGCGATTTGATCGACGGATTCGTTCGTTTGATGGAGCAGGATGAGGTGACGGGACCGATCAATATTGGGAATCCCGGAGAGTTCACTATGTTGGAATTGGCTGAGCAGGTCATCAAGTTAACAGGTACCAGCTCGAAGATCATTCATGAGCCGCTGCCTTCAGATGATCCCAAGCAGCGTCAGCCAGACATTACTTTGGCGAAGAAGCACCTCGGTTGGGAGCCGAAGGTGCCGCTCGAGGAAGGCCTCAAGGAGACGATCGCCTACTTCAAGAATTATCTAGAGGGATAGCTGATTCGATTGATTCGAATGCTTTGGTCTGGGATCTGCGTTACCAAGACGCAGATCTTTTTATTTGCGGGCGAACACGCCAGTTTGGCTCAGTTTCGACCTTTGGGCGCTTAGCCTTTGTGACTTGGAGTCGCAGGAGGAGGGCGGTCGTTGGCGCGAGGAGAGACGAATGGGTTTCGTTTGCCTTCAGCTTTTCCTTGTAAGCCCCAGACGAAAAGAGTACTGGGACAAGCTTTCCATTTTAAACGCCAGACTAGATGCTTTCATTCTTCTTCAAAAAATTCGCCGGACGCGCGAACCGCAAATGGCTCAAGAGCTGTGAGCCGACGGTGGCGAAAATCAACCAACTCGAAGAGTCCTACCAGTCGCTGAGCGAAGAAGAATTGAAGGGGCATACGGCGAAGTTCCATGATCGCATTAAGAATGGCGAGACTTTGGACGACCTGCTGCCGGAGGCATTTGCCACGGTTAAGAACGCAGCGCGCCGCTTGTGTGGAACGACGGCGACGGTGGTGGGCCAAGAGCTGGAGTGGAATATGGTCCACTATGATGTGCAGTTGATAGGAGGAATGACCTTGCACCAAGGTCGGATCGCGGAAATGGCGACGGGTGAGGGCAAGACGTTAGTCTCCACCTTACCGCTCTATCTTAATGCTTTGGCGAGTCGGAATGTTCAGTTGGTCACAGTAAATGAGTACTTGGCGCAGCGTGACTCTGAGTGGATGGGGCATCTCTTCAAGTATCTTGGGCTGACGGTGGGGTGCATTAAGAATCAGATGCATCCTCTAGAGAAGCGTGATATTTACGAGCGGGATATCACTTACGGAACCGCTTCTGAATTCGGCTTCGATTATTTGCGCGATAATGGAATGGCTCATTCTAAAGGCGAGCAGGTGCAGCGTGACCATTTCTTCGTGATCATCGATGAAGTGGACTCGATTCTGGTGGATGAGGCTCGGACTCCATTGATCATTTCCGGTCCGGCTCCTATCCAGCGAGAGCAGCCCTACACTAAGATGAAGCCTGGTATCCAGCGTTTGGTGACGCTGCAGAATAAGCAGTGCAACTCTTTGATTGGCGAGGCCAAGAAGGAGTTAGAGAAGGGAGAGGGAGATGAGTGGGAGACTGCGATGAAGATGTTGCAGGTAAAGCTTGGTAATCCGAAGAACAAGCAGCTTCTCCGGTTGATGGAGAACGGCGATTATCGGAAGCTTCTCGACAAGGCTGATCTCGAAATGAACAGCGATATGAACAAGGATAAGATGTTCGCGCTGAAGGAGGAGCTTTATTTCGTGGTCGATGAGAAACAGCGTCAGTCGGATTTGACGGAAAAGGGACGGACCGAGCTGCGTCCGGATGATCCCGATGCGTTTGTCCTACCTGATTTGGCGACGACATTTTCGCAGCTCGATAAGGATTCATCTCTGAGCCAGGAGGAAAAGGATGCTATAAAGCTGAAGGAGCAAGAGAAGTTGGAAGTGATCGGGGAGGATATCCATGCGATCAGCCAGTTGCTTCGGGCTTTTGCGCTTTACGAGAAAGACGTCGAATATGTCGTTCAAGAGGGTAAAGTGGTTATTGTTGATGAGAATACCGGTCGCGTGATGCCAGGGCGGCGTTGGGGCGATGGCTTGCATCAAGCGGTGGAAGCCAAGGAAGGCGTGACGATTGAGCGGGAGTCGCGGACTTACGCCACGATCACAATCCAGAATTATTTCCGTTTGTACGACAAGCTAGCTGGCATGACGGGTACGGCTGAGACTGAAGCGACGGAATTTCACGACATTTACAATCTCGGCGTATCGGTGATCCCGACAAATATGCCTAGCATCCGGATTGACGAGAACGATGTGATCTACAAGACGCGTCGCGAGAAGTACAACGCCGCGATCGCGGATATCGAAGAGGCTCATAAGAAGGGACAACCTGTTTTGGTCGGTACGGTTTCGGTGGAGGCTTCTGAGGTCTTGAGTCGGATGTTGAGGCGAAAGAACATCGTTCATAACGTCCTTAACGCGAAGTACCATCAGCAGGAGGCCGAAATTGTGACCCGTGCGGGTATGAAAGGCGCGGTGACGATCGCCACTAACATGGCGGGTCGCGGTACGGATATTAAGTTGGGGGAGGGAGTGAAGGAGATCGGCGGGTTGTTGGTGATTGGTACCGAAAGGCATGAGTCGCGTCGTATCGACAGACAGTTGAGAGGGCGTTGTTCTCGTCAGGGCGACCCGGGACGTTCGAAGTTTTTCATTTCCCTGGAAGACAATTTGATGCGTCTTTTCGCGAATTCAGGGCCGATGGCTAAGATTTTGCAGAATTCCATGGAAGAGGGCGAGCCGCTCGAGCACTCTTTGCTCAATCGCTCGATCGAGACGGCTCAGAAGAAAGTGGAGCAAACCAACTATTCTCAGCGCAAGCGTTTGCTGCAATACGACGACGTCTTGAATAAGCAGCGCGAGATCATCTATTCGCTACGAAATGAGGCGATTCAGAGCGATGATCCGTCCGAAACGATTTTCGAGCTCATTGAAGAGGAGCTCGATGAGCGTTTGGCGACCGACGAATCGGAGACCAATGATGGATTCATCACGTGGGTGAATTCGCACTTTCCGATTGGAGCGCCAGCGGAAGAATTTGCCGGCAAAAGCGAAGAAGAAATGCTCGCTCTTAGTCTGGAGAAAATCAAGGAAGCTTACCGGATCAAAAAGACCGCTGAGAATCAGGAGGCAGTCCTCCATTTAGAACGCTTCGTTTTGATGCAGGCAATCGATTCCAAGTGGCAGGAGCATCTGACGGAGATGGATGATCTGCGGAGGAATGTTGGACTGCGTAGTTACGGTCAGAAGGATCCGCTCAGCGAGTACAAGAACGAAGCTTACACGTATTTCGAGGAGCTGATGAGCAGCGTCCGAAGCCAGATTTGCACCCGGGTGTTTCGCACCGCGACCAACCTGGTGGCGATCGAGAATGTTAAAACCATGCTAGCCCGCCAGGCAGTGGCGCAAGGCCCGGGCGATGAGGCTGTTGCTTCGCAAGGTTCGTTGGCGCGGTCATCGAGGACTCAAATTCGAGCGAGTGGGGGCGGGGCTCCTTTGGCTGATTCGAAGGTTAAGTTGCCTAAAGTAGTGGTGAAGCGGAATTTGCCTAAGGTAGGTCGTAATGACCCCTGCCCCTGCGGTAGTGGTCGCAAATACAAAAAGTGCTGTGGTCAGTAAGCCCTAGGCGCTTCAGTTTCTGAGGGTCCTTTCTTTTCTTCTCAGTACGTATTTCTGCGATTTTTTCCGCCTTTTGCCTTGAGTGGCAGGGCATATCGGCGATGATGTGAGGGGTGGTATGGGCCATGCTTTGCAAAAAACAATCGTCATGAGTTTAATTTGACTCCGGATCGAATTTTGGCGCGTACCTATTAGTTGTAGAAGATTTCCCCTTAAACCAAAGATATGAATATGAAATCCCTTAACAAAGCCAAACGCCCCTTGGCCGGGTTATTGGCAGCAGCGCTTTTAGGGTCAGCGGGTAGCCTGAAAGCAGACGAAGTGTACTCCCAAATTGTAGGAGCGATCGCGATTGATGTACCCGGAAACTCCGAGGTTCTTTTGTCTTTCCCTTTCAAGAGATCGGCAAGTTTCAGAGGGTCGGTCGCTAGCTCGACTTCGAACGTGCTCACTTTGGACAATTCTTCTTTCTCAGATGACGAATTTAACACTGGATACTATGTCTTTATCGAAGAAGACACGGCGGTTTCAAACAACAAAATGGGTCGCCGTTTCAATATTACGGATACTACTGCGACAACGCTGACAGTCGACGTGGATGGAGATGACTTATCGGGTTTAATTGACGGAGTGATTTCCGTTCGGCCTCACTGGACGTTGGATTCCGCATTTCCGAATGGTTTCGGGTTTGTGGATGTAACTGATGACGGGGAGCGTGAAGTGGAATTGATAGTCCCGACAAGAAATAAGGTTAAGGGTGATGGAGATATCGGGATTGAAAAGTACTATTACTTTCACGATGGCAAGTGGCGGGATCGTGATGCCCCAACAGGTAGCGATGCAGGTGGTAGCGTCCTTCGTCCGGGTGAGAGTATTTTGGTTTTGAACAACACTGAAGCCACGATTCGGTCTTATTTCTTTGGAGAAGTTGTAGATGCTCCCCTCGCAATCCCGGTTCTGGCTGACGCTTCCGAGAATGTTGACAATTTTGTAGGACTTGAACGTCCGCTAGCGATAACGTTAGACGATCTTCTCGGAGATTCAGGTGTCGGTATCGACGATATATTAGAAACAGGAGACGAGTTGTTGGTTTACAGCCTTGAGTTGGGCGAAAATAAAGATCCAACTCGTTATGAGTACACAGGTTCCCAATGGCAGGTCGTTGGAGGAGACGGCTCTGACAAGGGTTCTGAATTAATTGAACCAGAACAAGCTATTGCGATCCGCCGAGCTGCGGGAAACACTAGCAGCACTTGGGTTAACGAATGGAGTTTGCCACAATGAAAAAATTAATAGCTACAATTTTTGCTGCGAGTGCTCTCGCTTTCTCATCCCATGCCAGTGTTAATTTCTCACTCGATGTAGAGCTGATCAAAGATGGAGGGGGCACAGCTCTATCAAATAGCGGCCTGTTGGTCTTGGTGGTAGACGCTGACGACAATGGTATCGATCTTCCTTCCGATGGTTCATATGGCGAGGATGTGATAGCATCTTGGGACCTGTCGAGCGTAGGGCCCGGAGAGACCGCAATTACACTCTTCACCAAGGGTGGAGTAGAGATCGATCCTGACTGGAACGTTGACGAGCAATTGGCTCTTGTTTGGTTTCCCGAGTTGAGTGGCGGTGAGTTGCCTTCAGCTACGGAACCCTACGGAATTTTCTCAGATGAACAGGGCGTCGTCAGCGGAGATCCATGGTTGATGCCGGCAGATGGAACCCGTTTGCACAAATTAAAGTTTTTCAGCAGCGATGCGACCACTTTGTCTAAGATTGGAGATTTACCAGGTAATGCAGGATTAGCATCTTTTTCGGTTGATAACCCGCCGTCGGTAATCGCGAGTCCGTCTATCAGTATAGTTGCAAATTCAGGCTCAGGCGAAGCGGTTGTAAGCTGGGATGCTCCGGGTACGACTCCTTCG
>JBCCZW010000111.1:0-9458 GCA_039186805.1 Verrucomicrobiota bacterium | reverse complement strand
GTACTCATATCCTAATGTCGTCGGCTCATCATCTACTACTAGGCCATCTTCGTGAATAAGGACTAATACGGCATGAACTCGTTTTCGTCGGCGGTCATTAGCCTTAAAAGCTTAGGGTGGACAAAGAGCTTCTCTTTGCCCGATTGGCTCTCTAGCAGCACTCCGATCTGGCAAAGTCGCTTCAGGTATACTGAAGCTGTCTGACGTTTCGCGAGACCTCGCTCCACCAGATTTTGGATACGGCAGTAAGGTTGCTCGAAGATTACGTTTACCAGTTCGTGACTGTAGATCTTGGGTAGCTGTTGTCGGACGTGGTCTCTAGTGTGCTCAACCAGCTTTCGCACTGCGGCGATTTTTTGAGTCGTCCAGCTCGATGTGGTTTCGACGGCATGAAGAAAGTAGAGAATCCACTCCTCCCAGTTACCGTTTTCTGTGACGCCGCTCAGGAGACGGTAGTAGTCGGACTTCGTCTTTAGTATGTGGCGGCTTAGGTAAAGAATGGGCAGAGTGAGAAGACCTTGCTCGATAAGATAGAGAATATTTACGACGCGACCAGTACGACCGTTTCCGTCTTCGAACGGGTGTATCGCTTCGAACTGATAATGGGCCACCGCCATCTTGATAAGCGGATCTAGCCCATCTTCAGCATGGAGAAACTGCTCCCAGTTAGACAGGAGGTCGCGAAGCAGGTCTTCTCCTTCAGGGGGCGTATAGGCGACCTTACCAGTCGCGGCGTTTGCGAGCTTGGTACCGGAGCTATGCCGGATCGACATGGGGGCTCCCTTGATCATACTGCAGATCTCGACGACCGAATTCGTAGTGATCGGGCGTTTTTCCAAGGCCATGAAACCTTGGCGAAGAGAAGTGCGATAGCGGAGCGCTTCTTTCGTCGCGCTGTCGGCTTGAGCTTCTTCCTTCGAGTACTGGAAGAGCTTGTCGGTGGTAGTAACAATGTTCTCAATCTCCGAACTGTCTTTTGCCTCGAGGATAGGAAGGAGATTGATGAGCAGCTCTTGATTCGGGAGAAGCTCACCCGCCTGTTTCAGCTCGGCAAGTGCCGCCCTGGCCTTAATGCAGGCTTTGAGGATGCTAACCGTTTCCAGGTTCACCTCTGGGGGAAGCATCGGAAGAGAATTGAACGGTCTGGCAGGATCGTAAGTCATGTTTAAAAAATCTCAAATAGTCGACACGTCTATTTCTTATGTCGATCCAATCAACACACAAGAACTATATGTCGATGAATCGGCAAATTCTCGACATAGAAGTGAATCCTTCGCCCTTAAATCGCCACCCCGCCCCAGGGGATCGACTTCGTCGATCGCGGATAAACCTCGACGGGGCATCATGGCAATTCGCCCATTCGGGCTTTGGGGCTCAGGAGATCGCATGCGCTTCGAGCGAATCTTAGTTCGCTTGATTAATCGGGCAAAATGTCCGTTGTTTCCCCAGGGATATGCCTTCAAAGAAGACAAAGTGTGCAGTTTCGTTGAAATCCCTTTCAAGTCGTAAGGCGAAGGAAAGAAAGGAGACTGCGTATGCAATTCAAAGCAAAGAGGCCACTCCACATGAAATGCAGATACGCAACGCCCCTTACAGCGAATCAAAAGTACGCGTTTCTAAACTGTTTGGCGCTTAATCGATTCTCCACCCCTTCCAAATGAACGATAATCACCAACCTCTCGAGTCAAAAGAAGCCGCACGCCGGCGCATCGAACAAGCTCAAACACTCAAACCCATCGCTGCGGAAAATGGACTGAAATTCGAAGTCTACCTGCCAAGCGATCTTGGAGCCTGGATTCTAGATCTCGTTGAAAAAGGAGACTTTCTCGACCCCTCAGAAGCTGTATTCGTTTTTATGAAACAAGCGAGAGAGTTGGATCCACACAATGACCTAAAACAGGAGCTCCTCAAACGAACTCTCGACAAGAGAACAAACAGCGATAGTCGCACCTACACCATAGAAGAAGTCAAAGCCCAACTCGAAGAATCCCTCAAACACCGACCCGATCCCGTATCCTGGAAAAAGATACCGCTAGACGCCTAATTGAGTAGGGGAGGCTACCGCACAAAACCACATTACCGAGCAGAGCTACACGTCACTGAGAAGCGGTCCGGAGGCACGTTCTGTGGCTTTCTGCTAACTCTTGTGCCTCATTCCGTGCCCGTCGGACCGAATAGAGCGTACCGAGCCGAAGGCGACAGCGAAGCAACCATCAGTCGGGTGACTTCCCCCTAAAGCCAACCATCCCATCAATGTCCCCAGCCTGTCGCGGCATAGCTCAACGAGCGTAGACGGATGGTTCAAAAACACTCACAACAATATCAAATCCTCGCCCGTAGTGCAAAGCACCCGAATGAATCACTCTTAAAAAGCAGAACTCCTATTCACTCTAGGGACGGTAGCTACCTAAAAACTCGATCAAGGAGACTCTCGTTCTGCGCGCTATCATAAAGGCTTCCTACATCTAGGCCGCGTTCGTGAATAAACTCTTTGCTGGCGGGAGCCCATTTATTCGAGAGCAAGGCCTAATCCAGCGAAGAAGATTCAACAGGATTCATAAATCTATTCATTAACGTCCCCTATTTTTTCACTTCTCATTGACTATCTGCGTTTTATACTATTCATTTTTCTATTCATTTGAGTTCAAAACACACAGATTCCATCGAACGTCTGCTCGCCTCCCAAGGTTCGATGCCCGCAACGGACATCGCTCGTCGACTAGGCATCAGCCAACCGACGGTATCCCGAGCGATAAGCGCTTCCTCAAAGACCTTACGCATCGGTCAAACCCGCCGCGCTCGCTATGCCCTGCCCCGCCCCCTTGACGGAAAGGAATCCAATTGGAAGCTCTACCAAGTCGACCCCAACGGCCAAGCTCAAGTGGCAGGCACACTCTACGCCCTTCATCAGGGCGAGTTCCACTTCGAGCCGAACTGGGAAAGCGACAAGTACCACTATCTGCTAAACGGCGAAGACCACCCACAACTCTTTCCCGACCTACCGTGGTTTCTCGAGGACATGCGCCCTCAAGGCTACCTCGGGCGCTTGCTCGCCCATATCCACGGCCCAGCCCTCGGCATCGGAACCAATTCCGAAAATTGGACCATAGACGAAGCGCTCAAAGCGATACTCGCCTACGGAGACGACACGCCTGGCAACTTCGTCTTGGGAGGCCAGGCAATCGATGCGTTTCTAGACCAACACCGCCGCTTGGAATCCATAGACGAAAGCGAACGAGCTTCGCAATACGATCTGATTGCCCGTCATATCACCGAAGAAGGCGAACTCCCCAACTCGTCTGCAGGGGGAGAGCAGCCAAAGTTTACCGCCTGCATTCGACGTCCAGACAACACCTTCCACCACACAATCGTCAAATTTTCCGGTTCCCTTCAAACCGATGCCGGTCGACGCTGGGGCGACCTACTTAAAGCAGAAGCCATCGCCTCAGAAGAACTGTCCAGCATCGGCCTACACTCAGCCAATTCACAGCTGATCCGAACCAATCACCGAGCCTACCTAGAAGTAGAACGCTTCGACCGCTCCGGCCGCCAAGGTCGCCTCGGCACCCTTTCCTTACGTTCGCTCATCGCTGGGCTGGGAGGGGAGCTCGAGCAAAGTTGGAGCCGCAGCTGCCAAACGCTCGTCCGAGAAGGCTGGCTCAGCCAAGCCGATGCCGATCATGCCGCAACTTACGAACACTTTGGACGCTTAATAGGAAACTCGGACATGCACCTCGGCAACCTCAGCCTCTTCCTGACCCCGCAGCTTCCACTTACGCTCTGTCCGATCTACGACATGCTCCCCATGCGTTACGCCCCGAATCGTAGTGGAGATCTCCCTACAAAGCCAATCGAAGTCCGCCCCCCACGTCCCGAGGAACTCAGTCTTTGGCAGCCTGCAGCCACGGCCGCCACCCGCTTCTGGACGCGCTTCGGCGAAGAGATATCCCCAAGCTCCGATCTTCAGGAAACCGCCCATGAAAACCTCAAGCGAATTCAAAGCGCGAGTCATCGCTAGATTGCTACCAGCCCTCAACCCCGATCAAATCCAGGAAGCCCGCTCGCGTACCACTCAAGCGAAGCGAAGACACGAACCAAAGCCCAATATCAACTGTAGACGCGATCGATGATCGCGTTCTCAACGAATACCGTATTCGAATTGATTTGAGTAAATGGAGGGACGAGGAGACCGGGTAATAAAATACACGTACCCAATATTTGGCTACGTGTTTCTAAAACTAAAACTTAGCAATGACTCAGCTAGCTTTGCCTAGGAGATCATCGATTTTGCGACCCACTTCAATGCAGCTAAAGGGCTTGGGGAAGAAAGCCGAGAAACCGGATTTAAGGCTCTCTTCCTGCGTCACCAAAAGACTTCCCGTCATCAAGATAACCGGAGTGTCTTCCGTCTTGCTCTTCGCCGATTGCATCACCTCAAGACCGGTGCCGTCCTCCAGATTGAAATCCGTCACCAAAGCGTCGAATTTCGCCGCATCGTTTTCCAGCATTTCAATCGCTTCCCCCACTGACCCCGCCGCCGTGACCGCATACCCCATGGAGGAAAGCGTCGTTTCCATCATCGAGCGAATCATGGGCTCATCATCTATTACTAATATCTCTTCCATCTCTTTTTCCTTTCCCATCAACAGCCGAAAACAAAGTTCTAGCCGCTGAAAACACATACGATCAGACTCCTCCTTTAGTTTCCAAAGATAGCCTCCAGATCCACGATATACACCGTATTTACGCTTTATTAGCCACTTCTCCCTAAGGATCCTACCGCCAGGCCAAAGAACTCTAAGGCGCAGCCTAACCGAACCAGTCAGTTTAACCGCAGGAGCCACAAGAGATCTACTTATGTGGCTTTTGTACTGAACGCAGCGACAACAAACATTTCTTGTGCCTCTTGTGGTTACCCCAAAAACCATCGGTGCCCATCGTCTTCATCTGCCTGTCTCGGCGTAGCTCTTCACGAACGGAGTGAGAGGGCCTGACAGAAGCGTAGACGGATGGTTCAAAGAACACACCCCAATCATCAGTGCACATCAGTGTCATCAGTGGTTGAAAAACACCCTCAACCAAATTAAATCCTCGCCCGTAGCGAATGCGTAGGGATCCTTGCCCGACTTGTCTCGGCGTAGCTCAACGAGCGTAGACGGAAGGGATCCAACGAGCCCTAGCGAGTGATGTTAAAAACACCCACAAGAGACTACGAAAAAGGAGAAGCCGAGGCTTCTCCCAATTTGCTTCTAATTTAAAACGGGCAATAGAAACGGATCCCGCTGGATTAAGCTTAGGGCGTGTTTGGGAAGGAGCTCTCTGCTGGTTCGAGCGCAAATCGAAGCAGCGCAAGGCTGCCAAAGCCATGCGACACGAATGTCGGATGGCTTTGGCGAACGCCGCGAACTTCGATTTGGGCCGAATCGCGTAGCGACAGGTCCCATTTTCTTCTGAACGGCGTTGCCCCAATGGGACAGGAGCTCGCTCCAGTCTCCATTAGGCCGCCTTGTTCAGGAGAAAATGGAATCCTGCCAGCTTTGAGCTCATTCCCAAACACGCCCTCTACCTAACCCTTAGTCACTTTGACCGCGCAAGGACCCTTAGGGCCTTCGCCGACTTCGTACTCGACGACATCGCCGTCCATCAAATTCGAACCGTCAGTCTGGGAGTGGTGGACGAAAAGATCGTCTCTGCTTTCGTCCTGTTGGATAAAGCCGTAGCCCTTTTCGTGATCAAACCACTTAATTGTTCCTTTTGCCATATTCTATCTTGTTTTTATTAATCGCGTCGCATCGCCGGAAAAGATCCTCCGCCGACCCACGCCCCCCGCACCATGCCTAAACCCACTAATCTGTCTATCGAATAAACGCCCCAGGCTAAATCCCTCCGAAAACCAGCAATAGAAGCCAGGCCCCAGGAGTGATCGCTTACCAAAAGCAGATTCCGTCGTTTCACCTCGGTAGGCGTTCAAAAAACACTCACAACAGAATCGAATCCTTACCCGACTTGTCGCGGCGTAGCTCAACGAGCGTAGACGGAAGGGATCCAGCAAGCGCGAGCGAGCGATGTTAATAAAATCCAAAGCCCACTATCAACCCACCCATCCTGACATCTCCCTCCCGCTCCGTATCGGCAACCCAACTTTCGCCCTCCCAGCGCTCTAGTCTCTCGCTTCCAAAATGATCCTGTCGGGTTCATAGTCGACACGCTCGAAATACCTAAAGCTCACAACATTCAAGAACCGAGAAAGGCGGATCGTCTCTTCCGTCAGAAAATCGAGGTCTGGCTGGATTTCCTTCACCTCCGCATCCGCAGCTATCTCAAACCGGACTCCTTCCTCTCCTCCCTCCGCTGATTCAACATCACGTATCGAAAGATTGATGACGCCCACCAACTCTTCGAAGCTCAGACCACGCAACTTGCTCACCTCCAGCTCTACCTCCTCAGTGACGGTATGAACTCTATCTATTTCGCTGAGGAACAGGTCGTCCTGCTCATCCCGCAATCGCTCCCAAACCGAATGAATGATCACGCCTGAAGCCCCATCCGGATGCATCCATCGCGAACCACAAGAGGCCAACAGTTTCTTGTTTCCCGCCCAAAGACCAAATCGATTTCGAATCCCCATCCCCCAACCCATGTGGAACTGAATGAGGTCATCCTCTTTACGGGTGACAACATAAATTTTGTCCTCTTCAGACATCTCAGAAACCAGAAGGTCAGTCGCCTCTTCTAAACTCTCTGGAATCTTAGGTAGTGCATGCAACTCCTTATGAGGCACATTGGCTCTAACGAAGATCATACTGAACTCTTCAACCTGAAGCGTCAGTGAGTCCTCACCTTCATCATAAGCTAATTCGTATTCAGTAGGGTGGTCACTAGATGGATGTTCAATCTCCAGAATGTTTCCCTCTATACTGAAACTACCCGTCCGTATAGTTTGGATACGAAATCCGTTATCAGAAAGGAGTTCGAATTTCCCATTCGGACGAAAGTCTATCTCCCAACCGATTTCATCAATGATGTAGCCCTTAAAGTCATCAGTTGTCTTCCACTTCCCCACAATCGGGTGATCGACCCGCGAGCACCCAAGCAAACAAACCGCTAGTATACACACATATAACACACTTTTCATAATTTTATTCTTACACTTGTAGGACTTAATGCGAAGCAAAGAGTTCCCCCCTTCTCCTCCCAAATCTCAAATACACTCAATAACTTCCCCTAAAAACGAAATCCCTACTGACATAGGGTTGTCAGTATAGAGCGCTAGATTGACCGCAAACTACCTCAATGAATGAGGTCAAAAACTGAACCAATCAAAAAAATATGAACGAACCTACTCTAGCCCTTTCTCTTACAGTCAACGACGGCGACAAAGCCCTCAGCTTCTACAAAGAAGCCTTCGGAGCCGAAGAACTCTACCGCATGGCCTTACCCAATGGTGAGATCGCCCACGCCGAGTTCATGATCGGCGACACGAAGATCTACCTCTCCGAAGCCTCCACCGAATGGCACGCCTTTCCCAACGAAGAAGGCGCCAAATCCTCCTGCCTCTTCGCCATCAACGTCGACAACTGCGATGAAACTTTCGAACGAGCAGCCGCCGCCGGAGGTCAAAAACTAAACGAACCCACCAACTATTTCTGGGGAGCAAGAAAAGCCATGATCCTAGACCCCTTCGGCTACCGCTGGTCCATGAGCCATATTGTCGAAGAAGTCTCCCCCGAAGAAATGGACCGCCGTGCAAAGGAACTCTACGGCGTAGCTTAAGTTCACTCCTGAAGGTACCGAGAAGCGAAGCGACGACACCCGAGAACAAAGTTCGAGGCAATGGATAGGCGTGCGAGAGAACTCTACGGCATAGACTAAAATCCGGTCAGTTTAACCGCAAGAGGCACATAATATCCAAAAGCCACACAAGATCCACTTCTGTAGCTTTTACTAAATCTTGTGTCTCATTCCGTGCCCGTCGGACCGAA
This sequence comes from Verrucomicrobiota bacterium, assembly GCA_039186805.1. GTDB lineage: Bacteria > Verrucomicrobiota > Verrucomicrobiia > Opitutales > Opitutaceae > JBCCZW01. The sequence goes on along the minus strand of JBCCZW010000111.1, from coordinate 1,476 downwards.
TAGAGCGTACCGAGCCGAAGGCGACAGCGAAGCAACCATCAGTCGGGCGACTTCCCCCTAAAGCCAACCATCCCATCAATGTCCCCAGCCTGTCGCGGCGTAGCTCAACGAGCGTAGACGGAAGGGATCCAACGAGCACTAGCGAGTGATTTTAATACACCAATGCCCATCATCAAACCACTGTCACCAGCGGCTCTAAGTTGCACATAGCCCACAAGAGCATCCGCGCAATCAGCGGCTTTTAAAAAACACCCAGGCCCTGGCAATCAAAAGCGCCAAACAAGCCACGAAAAACCCAAGCAGATAGGGAGGAATTTTCAGTGGGATCAACTCACCATAAAAATCCATTGTACCCACTACAACAATACAGATCCCAAGCGAAAAGCTGATCGCCGCCGCGACCTTCCCCACCTTGATCTCATAGACACCCGCGATCATCACGGGAGCCAATTGCAACATGCCCCCAAATGCATTGAAGGCGAACTGGGTAATGAGTTCGGGACGGATGCTCGAAACGAAAGCGAATAATATTACCGCCAAAGCGCACCAGCGGTTAAGTCGCAAGACCGCCTTCGCTCCTTCGTTCGAGCGACCTCGATACCACTGCTCGCTCACCACGAATCCTACGCTCAACAGTATGGAGTCGGCCGTCGACATGGTAGCGGCGATAATCCCAATCGTGGCCAGTGCTCCCACGACAGGCAAAACGGAAGCCGTAACTGCGCCGATCACCTGATCCCCACTCTCCAGCCCCGGAAACTGCACCGCTCCCCCCAAGCCGATAAATCCTGCCGCTACCGTCACGAAGATTCCCATCAGCGGAAACATCCACATCAAGCGCTTAAGATATACCACATCGCGTACCATCATGTACCGTTGCGCATTGTGGGCCATCGGCACCGCCCCCAGCGAAATCAGCAAAGCCAAGCTAGCGATATTCAGCACACTATAAAAACCCTCAGGACCGGGGATCCCCAACAGACTGGGTTCCGCCAACGCATCCACTTCCTCGAAAAAAGCCGCCAGATCCCATTTCCAAAAACTCCAGATAAACACTGCAACCACTCCGATACAGCCGACGATCGTCATCAAAGACTGTAGCACATCGGTCTTTACGATATTCTTGATGCCCCCAGCTTCTGAATACAAAAACACAACCACAAGTCCCGCCCCTGCCGCATAAAGGTAAGGAACGCCCAAAGCGCTTTGAACGAGCCAACCAAATCCCGTGATCTGAGCCGCCATGTAAGGCACGAGGCACAAAAGCGATACTACCACAAAGCAAGTCTCCAAGCCTGGCGAGTTAAAGTGACGCAAATACAGCTGTATCGGCGAACGGATCTCAGGGTACTTGCGCGATAGGACCCAAAACCTCCTTCCCAAAGTTCCTGTAATGACTGCAAGGATACAATAAGCAATCGATGCAAAGTAGAAATTCCCCACCCCATGAATGTAGTAGAAACCCGCTCCTCCGAT
>JBCCZW010000110.1:0-9492 GCA_039186805.1 Verrucomicrobiota bacterium | reverse complement strand
GGCGAGCAGATCGTAGGCCCTTACTTCGATATTTATAGAAGGGCTCGGTCTTTGGGGGCCGACTTTACGGATGCGATGGTTGCCGGTTTTGCGTCCATTCTTTGTTCGCCCGATTATTTGTATTTGGAAAACCATGTCGGGCTGTTGGGGGATCGCGAGTTGGCTTCGCGTTTATCCTATTTTCTGTGGAACGGTCCGCCGGATAATTCTCTGAAGGAATCGAAACCGCTTTCCAATGCGAAGGTCCGGAGGGCTGAGGCGGAACGCATGTTGAAGGATGAGCGTTCGGAACGGTTCCTCGATGCGTTTTTGGACTACTGGCTGGAGTTGAGGGAGATCAATGCCAATGCGCCGGACGCGGAGTTGTATCCAGATTATTATTTAGACGACTTGTTGACGGAGTCGTCTTTGCGGGAGACGCGCAGATTCTTTCGAGAGTTGGTGGACGAGGATCTCCCGGTATCCTATTTGGTAGACTCGGATTTCACTTTCCTCAATGAGCGTTTGGCGGATCACTATGCGCTTCCGCGCTTTGAGGGGGTAGGGTTGGAAAAGGTCTATTTGCCCGAAGGTTCGGTGCGGGGAGGTTTGTTGACGCAGGCGAGCGTGTTGCGAGTGACGGCGAACGGAACGACGACTTCGCCCGTGATGAGAGGGGTTTGGGTGGCGGAGCGAATTTTGGGAGTAGAAGTCCATGATCCGCCCTCGGGGATCGAAGCGATCGAACCGGACACGCGGGGAGCCACTTCGATTCGCGAGCAATTGGACAAGCATCGAGAGGTTGAATCTTGCAATGCGTGCCACGCGAAGTTCGACCCTTTCGGCTTCGCCTTGGAGAGTTTTGACGTGGCCGGCGGCTGGCAGGAGCAGTACCGAGCCGTCAACGAGGTGGCGTCGCCGGAGACCGGCTTTGGCAAGAATGGGCACGCGTTCGTTTATCATCTTGCTCAGCAGGTTGAGTGCGAAGGCGAGTTGGATGATGGGCGAGCGTTCTCTGGTATCCAGGAATTGAAGACGCTGTTGATCAGCGATCCGCGCGCCTTGGCGAGGAATCTGGTGAATCGTATCGTCGTGTATGCCACTGGAGCGCCGGTGTCTTTTTCCGATCGAGAAGAAGTCGAGAGGATATTGGATGCGTGCGAGGAGGGAGATTTCGGACTGAGGTCTCTGATATTGGAAGTCGTTCAAAGTCGGCTTTTCGCGATTAAATAGTAAAGAGGAGTTGAGGAGTTATGCATATTTCATTGAATTCTAAACGGATCAGTCGACGCCAGATGCTGCGTGGAGTCGGTGTCGCGATGGCCTTGCCGCTTTTGGAAGCGATGGCGCCGGTATTTGGGAAGGCGAAAGCGGTCGCCGGGCGTTTGGGCGATGAGCCGAGACGGATGTTGGCGATATGCAATAATCTCGGTTTGCTGCCGGATCGGTTTTTCCCGAGCGAAGGAGGAAAGGCGTATCAGTTATCTCAATACTTAGCAGTGATGGCGGAACATCGCGAGCGATTCACGGTATTAAGCGGGGTTTCTCACCCTGGGGTGGATGGTTCGCATTCGTCGGACGTCTCCTTTCTGACGGCGGCTCCGCATCCGGGCGGGGGCGGTTTTCGGAATACGATTTCCTTGGACCAGTTTATCGCGAAGGAGATCGGTTCGAGGACGCGTTTTCCTTCTTTGACTTTGGGCGTGAATGCGAAGCGCGGTCGCCGGAGTTTGTCTTGGACGGATGCGGGGGTGTTGATTCCCTGCGAGGACAGCGCGGCCTCGGTATATCGTCAGCTTTATTTGCAGGGAAGCGAGGCCGAGGTGGCGGCTCAGCTGCGGAGGCTTCACATTGGCGAGAGCATTATGGATACGGTTTCGGAGCAATCGAAGGCCTTGCATCGGAGGTTGGGAGTAAGGGACCGAGAGCGGATGGATCAGTACAATACTGCGGTGCGGGATTTGGAGGTAAGGATGTCGAAGGCCCGCGAGTGGGAGGCGCTGCCGAAGCCCAAGCCGACGATCGAGATTCCGGAAGATCCGGATTCTGCGGTCGCCTATATGGAGAAGACGGCTTTGATGTACCAGATGGCTCGCCTGGCTTTCGAAACGGATTCGACACGGAGCATTTCTCTTTTGCTGGACAGCAACAATTCGCCTACCATAGCAGTCAAGGGGGCGGAGATTTCAGACGGCTATCACAACCTTTCCCATCACGGAAAGAGCGAGAAGAAGCTAGCTCAGCTGGAGGCGATCGATAAAGCTCATATGTCGCTTCTCGGCGGATTGTTGAGCGATTTGGAGAACAGCGTCGAGAATCAGAGACCGCTGCTCGATAGCACGCTTGTTTTATACGGGAGTAATTTTGGCGATGCGAATAAGCACACGACGGACAACATGCCGATCGTGGTGGCGGGAGGGCAGATCAAGCACGGGCAGCATTTGGCTTTTGATCGCGACCAAAACTATCCATTGCCGAATCTATTCGTCAGCATGCTGCAAAGTATGGGTATCGAAGCTGATCGCTTCGCTAGTTCGACGGGAACGATGAGAGGAATGAATTTGGTTTGAGAGATATGCGGCTCACGGCTGACAAAGTCGGTTTACCGGTTTGGGCCCTTGCCCTCCCGATTAAGTTTCCCATTGATTTGAATAAGAACTTTTAGATAGTTTAGCCCCTGTAGCGTTTTCTACCCCATGAAGACTACCCCGAATTTACATCCAGATCGCTATTGGCGAAAAGTGTTTCTTGGCTTTGCTCTCGCTGTAGGGCTTGCTTGCGTTTTGGGGAAGGCGGTTGAATTCGATCGGGATATTCAGCCTATTCTCGATGAGCTTTCGTCGGAGGATCGTTCGAAGCTGATTGAGTGGATGCGGAGCGGGGAGCGTTTGCCCGAGGGCGCGTTTCCGACTGAAAACGCTGCTGGCGAGCTGCATGGAGCGGAACTATTCGAGATGGAGATAGCGCCGCTGTTGGCAAGGCATTGTTTGGAATGTCACGATGCTTCTACGCGAGAAGGGGCGTTGGATCTGTCGCGCCGGGACGCGGCGTTTAAGGGGGGTGATAGCGGCGAGGCGATTTCACCGGGCGAATCGGAGCATAGCTCGCTATGGGAGTTAGTAGAGTCGGATGATATGCCGGAGAATCGTCCGCCCTTGTCGCGCCGGGAGAAGGATTTGTTGGCTCGTTGGATTGATGAGGGAGCGGATTGGACTTTGGATTGGATTGATCCGGCCACTTACGTGCAGGACTCGATTGAAGAAGACTGGATTCGTCGGCTGACGGTTTACGAATACATCGAGACGGTGAGGGCGACGACGGGCGTGGATATTTCAGAAGAGGCAAGGGAGTTGCTTCCGAGCGACAGTCGAGCGGATGGATTCAGCAACACCGCCTATAATTTGAATGTAGATTTAGGGCATGTGAATGCTTACGCGGAATTAGCGGCGACGATTGTGAGCCGGATGGATATCCCCTCATTTTTGGAGCGTTTTCATGAGGACCCAAAGTTTACCGACAAGGAGATGGGCAAGCTGATTGAGAGCATGGGCGAATGGATTTTGCGGGGGCCCTTGGAGAACTGGGAAGTGGTGGCTTACAGAGGAATTTCGACGACGGTCGCTAGCGCGGGTGGGTCGATCAATGAAGCGGCCGCTTTGATTGCGGAGGGAATGCTGCAATCTCCAAGGTTTATCTATCGCATAGAAGATCGGGGTACGGGGGAGGATGCGTCGCGCTTTCGTGAATACGAGATGGCCTCTCGCCTAAGTTATCTGATTTGGGGCTCGTCTCCGGATTCGGCTCTGTTGGGAGCTGCTGAATCGGGAGAGCTGCGAGATGCGGAGACGATCGATTTTCATGTGCATCGGATGCTGGAAGACCCGAGGGCGGTCGAGCAGTCTAAGCGTTTCGCGTACGAATGGTTGAGCTTGGGCCGCATGGATAACTTGAGTCCGAACCCCGAAAAGTTTCCGGAATGGAAGCCGGAGCTTGGACCCCAGATGCGCGAGGAGACTTTGGCGTTTTTCGAAGAGGTGGTTTGGAAGCAGGGGCGGCCGTTGAGCGATTTGCTGAATGCGCAGCTGACCTTCGCTACGCCAGAGTTGGCCGCTCATTACGGTTTGAGGAAAAAGGATCGGATGGAGTCGGATAGCGAGTGGGCCCGCTACGTTTTGGAGGGCGACGCGAATCGAGGCGGCTTGTTGACTCAGGGGAGTGTTCTCACGATGGGCGGCGACGATGCGTCGATGGTGACGCGCGGTCTGTTTGCGTTGCACGATTTGTTGCGAGGCACGGTCAATGATCCTCCTCCAGGTTTGGATACAACGCCGGTGGCTTCGAGTCCTGGTCAGTCGCAGCGGGCGATTTCGGAAGGGCGGATCGCCGACAACTCCTGCGGCGGATGCCACGCGAAGTTCGAGCCTTTGGCTTTCGGCTTGGAGCGTTACGATGGTTTGGGTTCGTTTAAGAAGAAGGATGTATTTGGAAACCGACTACGACAGGATGGGGAGATCCTGTTTCCCGGAGACGCGGAGGCGGTTGAGTACAAGACTTCTGCGGAGTTGATGGATCTGCTGGCGGAAAGCGATCGGGTAGCGGAAACGATCGTCTGGAAGTTGGCTCAATTTGCGATGGGTCGTCCCTTGGGCGCCCGCGAGGCTGCGGATGTGATGGCGATTAGCGAGGAGTCGAAGCGACGTGGGGGAACCTATGCCGCCTTGATTGGAGCGATTGCGACAAGCGATTTAATGCGGGATTAGTTGGAATTTATTGAAAGGAGATAGGTATGAGCAAGAAAGCGATGAGTCGAAGAACGATGTTGAAGGGGTTGGGAACGGTTGCCGTCGGCTTGCCCTTTCTGGAAGAGATGATGTTTACAGTGGCGAAAGGAGCGAAGGCGGCATCTACTTCTGCGAGCGTACCGGTTCGCTCATTTAACGTGTTTTTTGGATTGGGAATTCCGGCTCCCTTGCAGCAGGAAGGCTACGAGGGGGTATTGGAGCCGCTGAAGGAGCTGGAAGACAAGCTGCTTATCATGCGGAATATCGACCACGTGCGTTGCGACGAGTCGGGAATCAATGCTCACTTCGACGGAGCTTCAGCGGCGTTTACCGCAGAGCCGCCGGATGGGGAAGCAAAGTCGGGCGGCCCTTCCATCGATCAAATGATTCGCTATGCCCACTATCCTAATGGCCAGCCAGAGGGAGTGACGCCGACTTTGGTCGGGGGTACGTTTTTCAGGCGGAGTCGAGTGAGTCGCTATGTTCATAGCTACAATCTTGATGGAACGGTGGCGGCGACGATGCAGGAGCGTCCGCGCGATTTGTTTGAGCGGGTGTTTGGGACGGTTTCTTTGTTGGCCGATGCGGATGCAAGGGAACGTCATCTAAAGCGGAGCGTGTTGGATTCGGTGGTGGAGCAATATCGCTATTTTAAGGGACAGCGTTCTCCCTTGGGCACGTCTTCGAAGGGACGCGTCTCGGACCACTTGGATCGAATTCGGGAATTCGAACGCCGGGCGTTTTCGATGGAGCGGGCAGACCCCAATGCTCCCGATCAGCCGCCTCAATCGCAGATCGCTCACGGCGGCAATGCGGACCCGGGAGGAGAGGGCATCGATATGGAGTTGAACGCCTTGACGACCGAGTGGCGGCTGATGGCTGATTTATACGCCATGGCGATCCAGATGGATCGAGCGCGTTTCGGTTCGATCACTTTCTTGGCGGCTGGCGAACGATTGCGGGTGACGGGAGATTATGAATACAATGGCCGCAAGGTCTACGAATTCGATGATGCTCGCCAACTCGATGCTTCTGGATCCAAGGGTTGCAGTCATGAGTGGTGGCACAAGTACAACGAGGAAAAGTCGAATGAAGCCTTGAGGGCGCATGCTCATATGAAGATGCGAGAGGTAGCCTATTTCTTGAAGCGTCTTGATGGCGCCGACGCCATGGAAGGAAATGGGAAGAGTATTTTGGAGAACTCGTTATTCACGATTTCCACTGAGTCTGGCGATGGGAGACATTCCGATGTAAAGCGCGAGCTGTCGGGAGTCTTTCATGCGATCTCGGGGGCCAACGGACGCTTCAAAACCGGCAACATCATGGATGTCGATGCGGAAGGTATCGATGTTTACAATACGATACTGGATGGGATGGATGTCGGAGTTCGCATGGGTCCAAAGGACCGCGAAGGACGTTCGGTCGACCGGATTCGAGCTTAAAGTATAAGCTTTTTCACTACTGGATCCTCAGCCTTTGATTCAGTGCTTGGGTCATTGCGGGATTCGGACGATCTGAAAGGAGAGACAGCGCTTCTCGCCAGCTGTCTACCGCTTTTGCTTGATCGCCTTGATGGAAATGAATGTCTCCTAGCTGGAGGTGGGCGGCGGGGTTTTCCGGTTGCAGCTGCAGGAGATTCTCGAGGGTAATCTTCGCTTCGCCGAAACGCTTGAGGGCAGTGAGAAGCTGAGCCTTCCAGGCGCGGGTTTCGATGTCCTTGGGTGAAATCTCAAGAGCTCGCTCCAGTCGCGAGAGAGCTGAGTCGCTGTTCCCGTTGGACATTTCTTGGTTGGCGAGAGCTATGTAGCAATCGACGATTAATTCGGAGATTACCGTGTCGTTCGGTTGAAGCGCGTAGGCTTCCTCGAGTGGTTCGATTGCTTTGTCGACTTGTTTCGCGTTGAAGTAGTAGTTGCCCATTTGGATACGCGACAGGGCGTCTGTGGGAAGCAATTGTCTAAGCGCCTGTAGGCTTATCATCGCTTTTTCCGGATGGTTTAGCTCGAAGAGGATTTCGGCGTGCAGTCTCCTGCCTTCTATGTTGTTTGGGTCGCTTCTGAAGGCTTTCTCCAATTGGGCTAAGGCTTCGGGGGCTTGTCCTTTGGCTGACTTTAACTTGGCGAGTTCCACGAGAAGCTCAGCGGAGTACGGAGCGGCATTCACTCCTTCGAGAACGGCCTGTTCCGCTTCGGCATATTGCTTTGTATTGAGGAGGATCTTGATTAGCTGGGGGTAGATGAGGGCGGGTTCGTCACCTGCGGCAAGGGCCTTTCGAAGGGAAGCTGCGGCATCGGTTAGACGCTGCGCTGACAGGTATATGTTCGCTCTTGCGTAGTGCGTGTTCGCTTGCCGGGAGTTAAATGAATCAATTTGGGCGAGATAGCCTAATGCGGTATCGAATTGCTCTATTCTGGCGCTGTCTTCGGCGAGAAAGCTAAGCTTCTGAGCGTCGTAGCAATGAGCGATTCGCTCTGCGAGCCATTGATCTTCGACGGGGGGATCCCATTGACTGGAGATGCTGCCTCTTATTGTATTTGCTTTTTGGATATTACCACTTCGTTGATATATTTGAGCGATGAGCCGTTTAACTTTGGCGCTGCGCGGGTGGGCGGCTAGAAGGGATTCGAGCGCTTTGAGGGCCTGATCGTCGTCTCCTAGTATCATGCGGTGACGAGCGATCTCTAAATTAGCCTGTAAGTTATCGGGATCGATGGCTAGGGTGTCCCGGTGAATTCTAAGGGCGTCTTCGGCCTGTCCCGATTTCGAGTAGGCTTCTGCAAGAGCGAGGCGAGAAGGGAGGTGCGAGGGTTCGAGATCGATGGCGGCTTTTAGGTGATTCGCCGCAAGTGCGAGTCTTCCATCCGATTTATGCAAATCCGCGAGTCCGTAGTGCGTCTTCGCTAAGACAGGCGGCGGAGCGCTTGATGATACGATGATTTGGTAGCATTGGCTTGCTTCTGTATGAAAGCCGTTCGCGTGAAACAGGTAGGCGAGTTTGAGAAGAGAGTCGTAGTCGCTTGGCTCGCGAAGCAGCGATTGGATCGCTTTGCTTATTTCCGTATCCAATTTTTGGGGAGATTGGCTTAAACCCGGAAGGTCAGGGAGCGAGTAGGGGAGGTCGCGAGTTTGTTTGTTGGAAAAAAAGATGAACCCACCGATTGTAAGGGCAAGGATGCCGAATAAAGAGATAATGCGCGTTCGCGTTTTCATCCTTGAAAGGGAGCTACAGGTTTTCCCACAACGTGATGCGGCTGAGTTTGTCGTAGGGAGGGTAGAAGTGGAATCCGCCGGAAACTAGGTCGAGGTCTCCGTCATTGTCCATGTCTGCTGCATCGACTACGACCAGGTGGGTAGGCTGGTGGGCGAGGATTCGTTTGGCGAATTGCTCGTTTCCGAGATTCTCGAAGCAGACGAGCGAGGCGGAGTCGCTATTACTCCAGTCATTGAAGCCGCTGGCTACGATGATGTCCTTGTCGCCGTCTGCGTCGATGTCGATGGGGAGGGGGCTGTAGCTGCCGGCTTGTTCGCCTATGGGTTTGTATTCAAAATTTCCCTTACCGTCGTTTTCGAGCCACTGGACGCCGTGCCATGAGCGTGAGCCGGGAACGGAGTAGTCGAAGCCATCCCCGTTGGTGTAAACGATATCGATGTCGCCATCTTGGTCTAGGTCGTCAACGGTGAGTCCGCTGCTGCCGAAGTCCTTGTTGGTGGATCCGTAGGCGACTTTGTTTTTGAATTCGCCTTGGCCTAGATTTTGAAAGAGGTGGATTTCTTCCCAATCTTGAGAAAGCAGGGCGACGATGTCCTGATCGCCGTCCTGGTCGAAGTCTGTAATCGGGGTATGTATGGCGCCTTCAAGATAGGAAAGAGAGTGACGAGAGAATTGCCAGTCGCCCTGGTTTTCGAGCCATTGGATCTCTCCCTCATAGTAGCCGAATTGTCCGACTGACAGGTCTAAATCGCCATCGCCGTCCAAGTCTCCCGCTTCGACGTGAGTGACGCGCGGCACCTTTTCGAGCAACGCTCGATTAGAGAAGTTCTCTTTGCCGTCGTTCTCGAGAACCACTACGGAGCCAATGGGATCGTTGCTGGGCGTTACAAGGCCCATACCCGCGATGAGAAGGTCAATGTCGCCATCCGAGTCCAGGTCGGCGTGTTCTATATGAGCCGGACCCGCAATGGCTTTACCTATAATGCGTTCGGTGAATTGGCCGATGGGGTGCTGGCGAATCCAAGAGACCTGGTTGAGCTTTCCTTCGCATGCGACGATGTCCTTAAGTCCATCCTGGTCCAGGTCCACAAGGTGAAGGTCGGTAATCCAAGGCATTCCGACTACGGGCTTTCCGATTGGGCGAGATTGAAAGCGTTCGATTCCGATTGTGGAAGGATTCTCTTCCAAACTCCGGGAATGAGATTTGTCGCGATCGTTTATGTTAGGTTGGCAAGCTGTCAGAAGGGCGATGTACGCAGTACTCAGGAATGCGGCGGTTTTCGACGGTTTCATTAGCTGCAAGAAAGTGCGTGGCAACTTGGCGTAGCGAAATTAGAGACGGACGCAATGCGTCGCGAAAGGCAAGGGAGTGTTTGTGTTAAATCCAACAGAAAATGTCGTTTTCGAAAAGAGACTTTGTCCGTAAGGACTCGAACTTACGGAGAAGCGTAATTCTGGAGTTTGATAGAAAGCGAGGGTGTCTGATCGCAGAAGGGGACCCGATTCCCTGATTTTGTATCC
>JBCCZW010000109.1:0-9518 GCA_039186805.1 Verrucomicrobiota bacterium | reverse complement strand
TCAACATTCACTATTCCACATTCTCTTCTTCCTCAACATCAGCCACAACATCCCCAACACCATCGCTATCAAAGCATAGGCCCCTGGCTCCGGCGTTACTGGTACGCTATGCGAAACGTGCATCGAATTCTTGGATACGCCTTTGGGCAGAGGAAGAGGCTGCTTAACGGTCTCAAGAGCCCCCTCAACCCCACGCCTCACAACCTCATCCACCGCCACAAAAGACGTGTACTGCGTCAAAAGACTATGCGTCAGGCCCAACCGGGTGATTTCGGCCACGCCCTCATCGCTCAGTCGCAACGAATTGTAATCCGACAAACGGCGAATCCGCTCACGCGCCCACATGTATTCCAACGCCCGACTTCCTGCAAAGTCGATCGCCTCTTCAACGGGTAAACGTTCAACGTATTCGCCATTCCCCGACAAGCCCGACGCAATGATCGTTCCTCCTCTATCCCCTCTCCATTTCCCAAAAACGAAAATCGGCCGTTCTGCCAATAAATCCGGAACTCCCAGCGGCTCCACATCAAAGACATCCAAACCTTCAAATCCCAACTCCACATCCGTCAACACCGGACAGCTGATGTACTCTCGAAATCTGTCCGCCATCTCATAGGCCTCCCGCTCATGCATCACCACAAAGACCTCACCCTTCCCCACACGAGCCATCCCCTCAATGAGATGCCGATTCACGCTTGTCCCGATTCCAAAGGTTAAGAAATTCGCCTCGCTCGCTCCCTCGCGAATCAAATCGAAAGCTTCGGCCTCAACCGCTACATAACCATCCGTCACAATTACAACATTGCGACTCAAGCCAGTATCATTCCCCATCTTCAAAACGCGCTCCAAAGCGGGCAGCAACCTCGTCCCACCGCCTCCTTCTGCATTCCCCATGAAAGCCAAAGCCTTTATCTTGTTTGCCTCCGTTGCAGGCAAGGAGCTCTCGCTCAGCGCCGCCGATCCCCCCGCAAACATCAACACATTCACAAAATCCCGCTCATCCAATCCCACCAGCAAATCCTCCATTAACTTCCCCGCTACGCGCATAGGAAAGCCGCCCATCGACCCAGACACGTCTAAAACAAAAACATAGTCCCGCGGCGGTAAAGCCTCCACAAACTCTCGCTGAGGCGGCTGCACCATTGCCAAAAAATAGTTATCACGCCCCTCCTCACCTTCGCTCATCAATAGAGCCGACTGCACCGCGTCCCCAGAAAGTCGATACTTCAACACGAAATCCCGATTCCCATGAAACCCATTCTCCCGATCCAACTCTAACCAAGCCGCATTCTTCCCCTTAAAATCGAAATCCGCCTCATGAGTTTCGCACTTGATCGACTCGATCGGCACCCCTGCATTCAGATGGACACGTAAAGCAGTCTCAATCACATCCCCCTCCGCATCTACCACATAAGGATTCCTCACAAAGTCCCATTCTCCACTACCCATTCTTAACTCTTCACTCTTCGTTCTTAACTTACCTCCCGCTCCCCCCAGTCCATATCGAGGACCCACCACCATCGGATAAACAAACTCATACTCCCTCGCCTCACTCGAAACCCATTCCGTGTACTGAAGCTCCACCTCAATCACATCCCCCGGCAAGATGTTGCCCACCTTCATCTGAAACACATTCGGCCGATGCTGCTCCAACAAACTGGCAGTCTTCCCCTGACGTACCGCCTTCTCATAAGTCCGCTTCGCCTGCTTCTTTTCTTGGATGTCAGCTCGTACCACCCGATCGCCAATCCGCATCTCCAAGCCATTCACCGCCGCCCGCGTCGATCCCGGAAACATATACACCGCCTCAATCGCGACGTCCCCAACATTCGCATACACCTGGGTAACCTTAACCTCAGCCAAAATACCCACGATATTCACGTCGATATCCGTCTCCTTAAGCGGTAACACATCCGTCCCCTCCTCAAGCCCCGGCAACCAGAAATAAGGCCCCTCAGCCTCATCTCCAGTTGCCGCAGCCACCACACTCAGCATTCCCAAACACGCAAAACACACCCAACGAAACATAAGGCCATTGGGACCAAATCCGGAACGAGCAGGGTCGAGAAATTTTGCACTCGAAATACGGCTTTCGAATCGAGGCATATTGAAATACGTCGAGACGAGGAAACGCATTTTGAGCGCAAAAGAGCCGAATCCTGCGACATGAGTGAATGGGTTCACATGACCTAACATAGCCCCACACTAAAGCCCCAATAAGAACTCACTATGAACTCCCCATGAAGACTCCATGAAATCCCCTTCACAAAATTGAGCCGGCACCCTCACCACCCAATCTGTAGGCCGGTGCGCCGACCCGGCAACACAAAGCCTCGCAACAGCCCGTATCCAAAGCAAAGCCTTCCGATTTAGACCTTCACAATTCACTACTCACTCCTCACTATCCCCCCGTGGTCGACAAAATCTCTCCGCTCCACCGCTCTTGGCTCATGGGAAAAGTGCGGAGCAAAAACACCAAGCCCGAACTCATCGCTCGCAGTCTGCTCCAACAGCTAGGCTACCGCTTCACCGTCAACGGTCCAAAAAACAAAAAGCTCCCCGGCAAGCCCGATATCGTCCTTCCACGCTACCGTACCGTAGTCTTCGTCCACGGTTGCTTCTGGCATCGCTGCCGGAAATGCAAACGAGCCACCACCCCCAAGACCAATCTCGATTACTGGCTCCCCAAATTCGAACGCAACGTCCAGCGCGACCGCCAGAACGCCCAGGACCTCGAGCGCCTCGGCTGGCAAGTTATCACCCTATGGGAGTGCCAACTCGAAAACGTGGATAAAACCACCTCCAAAATCATCAACCTCCTCCCGCGCAAACACTCCCTTCGCTATCCAGAGGCCATCGAGGACGCTGCCCTCGTCGCGGAAACCAAATCGCAATACGCTCGCCAGCCTCTTCGTCGAAATAACCAGGAATAGAGGCCAAACGAAATACCGCTAGACGCCCAAGCCTAATCGAAAACAAAAGACCCTACTTATGTCCGTCCGCGCCAGTCTTTCGCTAATCTCACTATTTTCACTCTTAAACCTAATCGTTGCGCAATCCCACGCCATCCCATTTCACCTCGTCGAAAAGGACCTCGCCCTCCAAGGCTACGACCTCGTCAGCTACTTCGATTCGGACGAGCCACTCAAAGGTTCCAAGAATTTCGAAATCCGTCACTCAGATATACGTTACCGCTTCGCCTCCCAAGAAACCTTGGAAAAATTCAAAGCCTACCCCGAAGCCTACCTCCCAACCTGCGGCGGCTGGTGCGCCTGGGCTATGCTCGACTCGGACAAAACTGCCCCCAATCCGCTTTCCTACAAATTCCACGACGGAAAACTCCTCCTCTTGTACGACGGCTTTTGGGGAGACACGCTCAAGAAGTGGAACCAAAAGGCCAAAAAAGAACCTGAAGACGCCCTCCTCACCCAAGCCCAGGGCAACTGGGAAAAACTCGCCAAATAACCTCCAAGGTTGAGTCCGGGCGCCGCCTCGGAACTAACAGAGCCTTAAGCCGCCCATTTCTCGACCCTAGGCGCCTACAGTTCGAGGCAGTTCGGAATCACGCTCCGAATTCGGAATTTAAAATCTTTCCACGCCAAAGCCGCTTCCTAATGTCCGGAACATGATTTCAGGTGAAGCCCTCGGAAACGCCCTTCCAAGAACGCCCTCGCGCGACCTCATAGATGCCATCGACGCGCCAAAAATTGCTTCCGGCAAAGTCCGCGAAATCTACGACCTAGGCGACAGTCTCCTTCTCGTCGCCTCAGATCGCATCTCCGCATTCGACGTCGTCCTTCCCGGCGGCATCGCCGGCCGCGGCATCATCCTCACCCAACTCTCACACTTCTGGTTTCAGCGCACCGGAGACCTCATCCCCAACCACATTGTCGCAAACCAAGACGAAATCCTCAACGAGCGTCTCGGTCTCTCCCAAGACAGCGCCCTCCGCTCGATGGTCGTCAAGAAGCTCAAACCGCTCGAGATCGAATGCGTCGTCCGCGGCTACCTCGCCGGCTCCGGCTGGGCCTCCTATCAAAACGACAAAAGCGTCTGCGGCATCGCGCTCCCCGATGGACTCGATCAAGCCTCCCAACTTCCTGAACCTATTTTCACTCCCACCACCAAAGCCCAAGAAGGGCACGACATGCCCGTCACGGAAACTGAAGCGGTAGACATCGTAGGCCACGAAACCTTCGACCAAGCCCGCCGCATCAGTCTTGAACTCTACGAGCGCGGTCACCAACACGCTAAGGATCGCGGTATCATCCTAGCGGATACAAAGTTCGAATTCGGTACGAACGAAGACGGCAAGCTCTACCTCATCGACGAAGCCCTCACTCCCGATTCCTCCCGCTATTGGGAAGCCGCGACCTACAAAACAGGCATCTCGCCCGACAGCTTCGATAAGCAAATCATCCGCGATTACCTCGAAACCCTCGACTGGGACAAAACCGCTCCCGGCCCCGAGCTCCCCGAAAAAATCATCGCCCGCGCCCAGCAACGCTACCTCGAAGCCTATACCCGCCTCACAAGGTAGGGTTCGACCGCCGCGTCGAACCTCGCACTGCCCACCCTCTCATCGGAGGGTCGGCGGCCCCGCCGACCGTAGTGCCCACTGTCACGTAGCCGCTATCGTACCCGATGGCCACCCCCAAAGCCCATTGACCACCCCACAAAAAAGAGCGACCCGGAAAGTCGCTCTTTTCTTAAGAGTTTCTAGATCAAAATCTGCATCCACCTTTCAACTACGCCGTCCTTCTCGCCTCAGCGGTCTCTTCAATCGCTACCTCTTCTTCTTCGATCGACAACGCATTTGCTTTCGCTACCTCCGAATACCACGCCGCCGACTTCTTAGGCATCCGTTCACCAGTATCGAAATCCACCCAATGCAGCCCAAAGCGTTTGCTGTATCCAAGGGCCCATTCGAAATTATCCATAAAGGTCCAGCAGAAGTAGCCCCTCAGATCGACCCCATCCTCGATCGCTTCATAACAGGCGTTAAGGTAACCCTCCAAAAACGCCACCCGATCCACGTCGTTCACCGCCGTCTCCCGATCCGCCTCACCCTCTAAAGCGCAGCCATTCTCCGTGATGTAAATCGGAGGATTCCCGTATCGCTTCGAAATCCAACGCAACAACTTCCCGCAACCCCAAGGCACCACGTTCCAGCCCATATCCGTCTTCTTCCAGTTCGGATCATCCGAAAGGACTACGTACTGATCCTCGAAGATGCCCCCGTTCCCCTTCACTGCGTCCGTCGGCGCATCTCCCTCAAAACGATAGGCCGAAGCCATCATCGTTGTATAATGATTCAGGCCAAAGAAGTCCGAAGAGCCTTTCAAAAGGGCCTTATCCTCATCGCTCAAAATCGGCAAGCGATCCCCCACTCGCTTTCGCATCACTTCAGGATAGTCGCCCAAGTAGATCGGATCCGCGAACCATGATAAGAAAAACTCCAAGGACCGTTGCGCAGCCTCGCGGTCCTCAGTCGCATCCGAATTCGGCTCCCTCCAATCGCAATTATTCGTGATCCCAATCAATCCGCCCTGATCCGCAAACTCCTCGCGATAGATCTTCACGATCTTCCCATGGGCTCGCAACAAATTGTGCGCCGCCACATAAGGCTCATCCGGACACGCTCTTCCCGGAGCGAAGTAACCTTGCCCATGCCCCAACACCGCGCTGCACCAAGGCTCATTCAAAGTAATCCAATGCTTCACCCGATCCCCAAATCGCTCGAAGCACAACCGCCCAAATTCCTCAAAGCAGTCCGCAATTTCCGGATTCAAAAATCCATCCATTTCCAACTGCAAAGACAGCGGCAGATCCCAGTGAAACAAAGTCACCCAAGGCGTAATCCCGTTCTCCAACAAACAGTCGATCAAACGGTTATAAAACTCGACGCCCTTTTCGTTTACCTCGCCACGCCCCTGAGGCGTCACGCGAGACCACGAGATAGATAGACGATACGCCGAAATCCCCATCTCCTTCATCCGAAACGCATCCTCCTCATAGCGATGATAGTGATCGCAGGCCACATTACCCGTATCGCCCTCATGGGTCTTGCCCGGAGTCTGCGAAAACGCATCCCAAATGCTGGGCCCCCGACCGTCCTCATTCCACGCGCCCTCAATCTGATACGCCGCCGCCGCGACGCCCCATACGAAATTCTCAGGAAATTGCTTAATACGCATCATACAAAGACCCGAACCCTATACGTTAATCGCAAACGAAGGCCCCCCTGCATTTTTTCTTACAAATGAGCGAGCCGCCCAAATCCCCGGCCTCGATCTCGCTTGTAACAACTTGCTCACCTCATCCCCAGCCCTCAGACAGGTATCCCAACTCGTGTATTCCCGCTCGACAGTTTCATTCAGCTACAAGCTGTCAATTGTCATCCTTTCAATAATGGGAGGCCTATTCTTCGTGATTCGATACGGACGCTTGCTCCCAGTGACTCCACCCGGCGCCACCTTCCATCTCGGAGAGAAGGACATCATTTACAATGCATTCGGCACCTCCCTTGCAAATGCCTCCAAATACCTAGGCGATCCACTAAAGACCGAAGCGCTTCGCGAAAGTGAATTATTAGTCTACTGGGACTATAGACCCGTTAACCTTCAATTCCATTTTGCAAGCAACGGAGTTTCTCGGATGGCATACTTCGTTGACGATGAAGAGTTCAGACAAAACATCGCGACGGAAATCATCGATCGATTCCGAGGTAAAGAGAAATGGTCCAGCTCATTCGCGCCAAATCAATCAAGCAGCCGCGCAACGCTCTTCAACAAAGCTCATCAACTCACTCTAGAACAAACCGGCGATTCCGTCTTACTCTACGGCTATCTGCGCCACTAAAACTCCTAGCCATACTTACTTCACCATTACACACTCACAATTTCTAATTTTCTCATGGCATCCTGCTCCACCTGCTCCGCTCCCCTCGAATCCGACTCGGTCACCTGCGACTATTGCGGCACCCGCAATAACGTAGATCTTCAAGCCGTCAACGCATGGTCCACCGGCGGACCCAATCAAAATCGAAGCTGCCCCACCTGCGAAGTCTCGCTCGAAACCATCACAATAAAAGTAAAAGGCAAAGAGGACGTTCACGTAGATCGCTGCCCACAATGCGACGGACTCTTCTTCGACCCCAATGAGCTGCAATACATCATCAAGCACTCAGTCCAAAACGTCTTTCAACCCAACAAAAAGCGGCTCGCCGCGCTGCGGCAAAACATTCCCCAAAGCCGGCGCAGCCGCCACTACATTCCCTGTCCCGTCTGCAAAACGCTCATGAACTCTATGAGCTATGGCTACAAGAGCGGCATTATCGTAGACTACTGCCGCGACCACGGATTCTGGCTCGACAGCGGCGAACTCCGCCACCTTCTCGAATGGGCGAAAGCAGGGGGCGAACTCATCGAGAAACCCAAAATCGAGAAACCAGGCGGCTCGCCGCCAGCCCCTCCCGCTTGGAGCTCCCACGACCGCGCTCCACTCCGCAAGGATCGCAACTTCATTGAAGAAGCCGGTCTCGACATCGCGGAAGAACTCATCGAAGGCCTCTTCAAATTCCTAAAGAGGTGACGCAAGAGTGCCTCTCCTAAGGCTCCGAACCGCGATCGCTCTCCTTAGACAGAACGCCTTTCTTCTCTCTGGTTTCCCTCTCCTTCAGGTAAGCAGAGTAGGCCTGATAAGAGGCGAGAATCTCCAAGCAGTAATCCTCCTCGGATACGTTGCAGGAATCCGCCTTCTCCTCAATCCACTTCGCCAAGCCCGACGGCAATGATACAGTTAATCTAACAGACACACTTATTAAGTTTTCATAAGTCTTATTAAGTATAATGGCCCTTTGTCAATTCAAGCTCGCCTTCAGACCGCAAAAACTCCTAACCACTATCCGAAACGGATGCCCACCAACCCAATCCCCAAAGGAACCAAGAACCTTTCGATCAACGTCCCGAAAGAACTGCATGCCGCTCTCAAGCAACAAGCCGATGATGCAAAGCTCTCCCTTTCCGCGTACGTCCGGCGCATCCTAGAGCTCGCTCAACAAAAGAAACTCCGACTCCAGCTCAGCTATAAAATAGACGAGGGTATTCGTCCGCTGACCGTAGCCGAGCCTGACCGGAAAAATAAGAAGAGCTGAACCGCTTCACCCCCCAATTTCTAAATGCTTCCGGCGACTTCGCGCACGGTCTGATCTTCACTTCGTTCCTCGAAACGGCATTCTCAAAATCCGCCTTTCCGCACTTGACAGCCCACATGCCCCTTTCCATTTTCTCCCTCCTTTTCCAATTTCACCATGAGACCGACATACAGACCACATCGCCTTAAAAGAGTTCGCAAGATCGGCTTCCGTGCGCGCATGGGAACCCGCGGTGGCCGCGCCGTCATCAATGCGCGACGCCGCAAAGGCCGCGCTCGCCTGGTAAACGTTTAAGGCTCTCGCCGCCATACAGGCAAAGTTCCCATGGCAGCGAGCTTCAGTTTGAAGCCGGCCCAACGTCTACGACGCAACTCCGACTTCCTGAAAATTCGCCGCAGCGGGAAACCTTATCGCTGCCGCTATTTCGCAATGTATAGCTCTATCCGCACTGAAGACAGTGCGGATATTTTGTGTCCGCGCATCGGCATCTCCGCTTCCCGCCGCGTCGGCAACGCCGTCTTCCGCAACAAAGCCAAACGCCGCTTTCGCGAGCTCTTTCGCCTCCATCAGCACGGCATAGATCCCTCCGCAGACATCCTCCTTTCAATCAGGCAGCCCTCTTCCCAAGCCACCTACAAAGAACTCGAACAACGCTTCCTCCACGCAGTCAAATTTCTAGGCCTCCGAAAGAAAAAGGACCTTGGACTTTAGCCCGATACCGCAGAGCCTGTCATCATCACCCATTAACAACCAAAGCAAAAACCCGAAACCTGACGCCCGTCGCCTGTTTCCTGTCACCTGAATCTGCTTGCCTGAGAGAGGCCGCCACCTTTTATGAGCCCTTCTTTCACGACGTCCGTTAAGCGACGACGAACCAATTTCCCAAATGGATAAAAAGAATACCATCATCGGCGTCCTGCTCTTCGCAGCCGCGATCGGCCTCATGTATTATCAAGCGGTCGAGCAAGCTAAAAACGCTCCCAGGCCGCAGCCCGGACAACCGCAAACCGAGCAGACCGCAGCCGATCCCGTTACCCCAGACGTAACGCCTACAGCCGTCCCCGCGCCCGCCGACATCGCTTCTACCGCCAACGACATCGTCGAAGCCGTCGCTACCCAAGCCGCCGCAGAACTCCTTCCGGAGCAAACCTACATACTCGGCAACGAGCTCATGACCGCCACCTTCTCCACTCACGGCGGCTCTATCAAAGAAATCGCTCTCCTCGATTTCGCTAAGACCAAGGGCAGCGAAGAACGCTATATAATAAACGAGATCCGCCACGCCAACATGCTCGACATCCGCAGCGGACAATTCGATTTCACCAAAATTTCTTTCGAGCTATCCGAGCAAACCGCCAATTCC
>JBCCZW010000108.1:0-9555 GCA_039186805.1 Verrucomicrobiota bacterium | reverse complement strand
GCGGAAGTGTGTCCACTTCCGCTACTCGCTGTTTGGGGATCCTTGGCCTCACGGCCAAAGCTACTTAGTTGTCCTGAACTCTGACTTTTCGCCTCTGTTTCCAGTTTTTGGGATCGTGGGGTGAGAGATTTGGGGTGCGGAAGTGTCTTCATTTCCGCTACGGGAGGCTTGCTACTGGAGCAGCGGAGGAAGGTAGGGGGTGTATTTTTCTTCGCTGAGATCGAGGCCGGTTTGGAGTTCTACGGTTTGGAAGAGTTTGTCGGCGTCTTGATTGGCGAAGCGGTAAACCAAAATTGGGGAGTAGGGGGCCAGGTTGAGATCGGATTCTATCTTCTGCAATTCGCCGGTCAGGGCGTGCATGCCCCACTTGTTTTCTCTGAGCGCTTTGGGGTCAGAGAGGCGGGCGCGGCCGGAGGCGTCAGCGACGCCGACGAGGGCGAAGTCTCCTTTGAGGGATTCGTCATAGAGTCGGGCGAGGGCTTGCGTTTCCTTCGCTAGGTCGAGGCGGTAAACTTTGCGGAAGTACTCGGTGAACTCGAGGGAGGGGGCGGTTTGTTCGATGCTGGAGAGCCATTGTTGTTTGGGGATGCCGCCACGGCCGATGCGTTCGAGTTCTTGGGCTTGGATCTGGAGCGTGGGGGAAAGGGCGAGGCCCCATTTCCAGGGGTTCATTTCTAGGAGTTTGAGGATCTGCTGCTGCCAGTAGGCCCGGAAGGCTGGGGAGAGGTTGCGGTTTTTGTTGAGGTCATCGAGTTGATTGATGAGGGATAGGCGCGGGGCTCCGGCGAGGACTTGGAGGAAGAGGACGCGGAGGGTTTCCTCATAGTATAGAGATTCTGGAGACATCTCGGAAGGGTAGTAGCGAAAACCCCAGGCGGTACCATCGGTGCGGGTGAGGAAATTCATTTCTCTGACGGACCCTTCAGGGTCGCCGAATTCGTCGAAGCCTTGCACTTTGAAGGTGAAGCTGGTGCCGGACTTTACGGGGGTCTGGTCGAACTCGATGGGCTGGGTCAGGAAGACGTAGTACTCGCTTTTGGCGGCGAGCTCTCCCTCGAAATATTGTACCCGCGATTTGTATACGGAACTGAAGTCGGGGTCGTTGGCGAGGCGTTCGAGAAAGGACTGCTCGGCAGACGCGAGGCCAGGCTCGGCTTGCGAGTAGTCTTGACCTGAGGCGAAGGCCGCCATGGCGGAGGGTTCTTCGGGGAGGACGCTTTGAGCTTTGAGCGAAGCGAAGGCGTCTCTGCCGCGCAGAACGCGACTGATGGCTGTCTGGTCCTTGCGGGGCGTGATATCAAAGCTTTGAATACGTTCGAGCTGGTTAAGGTAGGTGTCGAGCGTTTTGGCGGATAGGAGGTTTTTCTGAACGGAAGCGAGGGCGTCCCATTTGCCGTTGAGTTCGTCGAGGTTTGCGGCGATGTCCGAGAGTTCCTTTGCGGCGTCACGGCTGCCGAGATCGGGCTTTTGCGTGGCGAGGATTTGCTGGGCTTCGAACAGGGCGTCTTGAGCGGCTTTGGAGTTGCTGGAAAAGGACTGGACGCTGCGCGCGGCGCGGGCTTGTTCGACGCGATCGATGGCGGTTTTTATAAGACGATCGATCGAATTGGCGAGGAGGCGAGCTTGCTGCTTGAGGGCAAGTTCGCGCCAAGCAGTGAAGTCGTTGATCGTATCCGTTTCTTCGTTACCGAGCTCTTTGGCGAGGTCCTTGCGGAGGCTTTCGGCTTTGCTGAGGAGTTGAAGAGTTGCGGTTGGGGTTTCATTGGCGATACCGGCGTCTTTGATGCGGGCGAGTTGGGAGGCGATGGATTGGTACTCGGCGAGGAGCGCGTCTTGTTCGTCGATCCAGGCGTTTACTTCGGTGGCCTTTTGGGCGAGTTCCGCATCGGGCGTTTCTGATTCTATCAGCTCGGCCCATTTGGTGAGGGCTTCGCGCGATTCTCGGGAACTGTCTTTGGCTTTCGCGTTTTCGAGCTCTTCAAGAGCTTGGGCAAGATCGGCTTCTCGGGCGGCGTTTTGCTGGAAGCTGCTTACCGAGAAGGCAATGACGAGGATGACTGCGATGGCGCCGCCTCCGATCATGGCGAGACGGGGGAGTCTTTTCTTTTTGGCTTCTCCGAGGGCGGCGGCGATTTCGCTTTGAAGGGCGGCGGTGAGGCGGTGCCCCATCTTTTTTGCCTGAGCTTCCAAGGACTTGATTCGCTCGATGGCGTCGCGCGGGGTGACGGTCTTGCCGCCCGCGACTTTGGCTTTTCCGGAAAGGGCGAGGCGAAGTTGGTCAATGGCTTCGCGTATCAGAATATCGGATTCGTAGGTTCCGCGGGCGCGAGAGAGGCTAGTGCCGACTTTGTTGAAGTCGTCGCGAAGCTTGGGGTCGATCTTGGCGCGAGTGCCTTTTGTGGCGAGGTTGTATTCGCATTTTAGGTACTGCGTTTCAAGCTTTTGCCAGTCGCCGTTTTCGTCGAGGGTCTTTCCGGCTGTGACGACTTTTTCCACTTCCGCGGTCGCGGACTTGGTTTGGGCGGCGTCTTCGGCGTCGTGAGCGGATTTGATAGGACCGTCTTCGGCGGCGAGTTCTAGATGAAAGTCTCGGTACTTCGCGAGAGTGCCGGGGACGCTTTCGGCGGCGATGAGTTCGCTGAGTGAGCTTTCGAGTTCTTTGGCGGCGCGTTCGTGGATGCCTTTGTGTTGGCGTTTGAACTCTTCTTGGATGTTGGCGTCGTCGTTGAACTTTTCGGCGAGGAGCTTGATGAGGGCGTAGGCTTCGTCGTTCTTTTTGGCTCTGGCGCGCTCGCGGTATTCAGTGTAGAGCCAGTCTTTCGGATCTTCTTTATCGGCGAAGGCTTCGCGAAGGTTTTTGCTTGCGTCGAAGTTGATGAGGTCGGGCGTCTTCCAGCCGAAGGTTTGGCAGCGGTTGATCCAGGCGTCTCTTTCGGAGAAGTCGAGGGCGTCGACGGTATCCAGGAGACGAGGACTGAATTCGGTGGCGAGGTAGGCTTGAATGGGTGACTGCTCCAGAAGCGCGACGGCGTTTTGCAGCTGCGTATTGGCGTTTTGGATCGCGATGGCGTATTGCCAGGCGAGGCGAGCGGTTTCCAGTCCTACGGATTCGCCTTTGAGGGCGGTCTTGATCCGATAGACGAGTCGGGAGGCGTCTGGCTGTGTGTTGGTTTGGCTCACGAAATGGCTAAAGGCAGCAGTAAGAAGGAAGAGGGAAGAAGTGGGAAGTGGGAAATTCTAAATTGTGTAGCGAGAAACGCAGTGACAACACCTAATGAGACGCTAGGCGACGCATGTGAAATGGGGTTCGGATCTGTTGTTTGTGGGATCTGTATCCAGATCCGCTACGAGGATTGTGGGATGTTTACTTTTTGTAGATAAGCCAGGTTTGGGACGAAAGGGGGGTTTCGGAGAGGCTGATTTCTAGGTCTGTTAGGATTTCGGTGATTTGCTGGTAGGCGCGGTAGTCGGCGAGTTCTTTTTGGGTGAAGTGGGACTGGTAGTCGGCGAGTTGGCGGCGTGAGGTTTCGAGGGTTTCTATGGCATAGGAGAGAAGGGTTTCTTCCATTAGGTCGGAACGGATGAAGGTTTCTCTCCATGCCGTTTCTATAGCGTCCCAGGTTTCTTTCAGTTGGGGACCGAGGGGATTGGCAACGAGGATCGTTTGATGGATGGCTTTAGCGACTTCGGTTGGGTTCTCCAGGGCCGGATCGCTGGCGAACTTGAGGGCTTCGCGATATTCGGAGGTCGCTTCGAAGCGGGTGAATTTGGGTAGGATAAAGCTTTGCAGCAGTTGCTGGAGGTAGTCGGCGTAGCCCTTTTCTTCGGGCCGCAGAAGCATGCCTTCGGAGTCAAAGGCGATGTAGGCGTCGGTGGTGGTTTGACCAAAGGGGAGCTGGATTTCCAGGAGCGGCTTGAGGCGGGCATCGTTTTGGAGAGACTGCTTTGCGTTAAAGAAGTCGATGATGGCTTGGTCTTTGGTGGGGAGGTCGTTGGAGAAACGGTCGCGGTTAACGCGGCGACATTGGCGGACGGCTAGAGAGATTGCGCTGGCGTCGAATTGCTGGGAGCCGAGGGAGTCGAAGATCATTGAGATATCGGCCCCGAGGGCGGCGAGTTCTTCGAGAGGCTTTTTAAGGTAGATGGGCGCTATGCGGATGGCGGGCGCGAACTCTTGGTAGTCGGGGAGGTTGAAGGTATCGACATCGAGGGAGGCAGAGACAGTGGCGATCTCGAGATGGGTTGAGTCGAGAGGGATGGGATTGGCGGCGTCTGCGTTTGAGAGCTCGGAAAGGAGGTTTATGATCCGCTTCTGGGCGGGTTCTCCAAATCGATCAAGGGTCTCTGCGTATTGAGTGGCAACTTCGAGTTGGGCAACCAGTTCTCCTTTTGCGGAAAGCTCGTTCCACCGCTGGCGGGCTTGCGCTTTGGGGGCTTGCGTCGGTTGGGTATTTTGGGTGGTTTGCGTGGTATCGTCGGGAGGGGGTGCGTCGTCTTGGAGGGCGTAGATAATGAAGCCGACGATGGCTATGGCGGCGAAGGCGACGATGCTGCCGTTAATGAGTTGCGAGACTTTTTTTTCGTTCCATTTAGCTTTGGGCTTTTTTAGCTTGCGGCGATCGAACGCTTTGGGGACTTCGACTTTGGGAGCGACCTTGAGGAAGGAGGTGTCTTGTTCTAAGGGCGGCTCATCGTCGATGTATTCACTTGCTGGCGACTCGTTTTCAGGATGGGTTTCTGCTCCCTCAGTTTCCTCTTGGCTCTCGGTTTCTTCGCTAAAGGGACGGGGATAAAAGTCTAGATCGTAGGGAAGCGCGCGGTCGCGTTGGGCGGCAGCCCAGACGAAGGCCGACGGATTGTCGTTGGCTTGGAGGTGGGTCGTGAAGGTGCAGTCCCAGCGGCGGTCGGCCTCGACGTGATGGAGCGTGTTGCGGTAGTGGAAGAGGGCGAGGGATTCCTCGCCGGCATCTATATTGAAGGTGAGGCGGTGGGGTCCATCGGGTTCGAGGAGAGTTGGGTAGTCTTGCGGTGGAGAGTTTTCGAATTGGACGTAGTCGGCCTTTAGGTCTTTGGGATTAAAGCGGTCTTCTTCGCCAAGGAGGCGGGGGGGCTCTTCCCAGCGCATGCGCCACCGGGTCCATTTTAGGAGGATGGTGGCGGGCTCGGTTTCCAGGAAGTAGGCTTCATCTTCGGTAAAGACGAGGTGGTGAGCGATGTGGTTGTTTCGCTTGGAGTAGTCGGCGCCGGCGTCTCGGATTTGGGAGAGGATATGGTAGCTGCCGGAGCGTGTATCCACTTTAAGATGACGAGAGATTTGAGGGTGGACCCCGTTAGGGAGGTGGTCGTATTGGGAGAGGCCCTCCAGCTCGCGGATGAGGTCCTGGGGAATATCGGCATGGCGGGCGACGCAGCAAAATCCAGACTGGCCGGGCTCGAGGCCTCGTTTCGCGCTGGTGTGTATGTATTGGTACGACACTTACGGCTGCTCCTAGGAGATTGTCAGGCTGCGATCTTGGCGAGGGAGGATGTCGGGGGCTACCTGGTTGAGCGCCCAAAGGACGGGAACGGTGGCAAGGAGGGGCTTGATGCGACGGGGAGTGGGGGCGAGTCTTCCCTTGAGCGGACCGTCCTCGATTTCCTTTGGAGAGTGACCGAGTGGCGAAACGGGGAAGTAGATGACATTCGAGGAGATGGTTTCCGCGTTGGCGACGATGGTGGGGCAGTATTCCAGTAGGAGGGCGCGGGTGGCTTCGGAGTTTTGCTGGATGTCGCTATTCGTGAGAGGGCCCTCTTCTGGATAGACGATCGAATCTTGAGGCAGGAGGTTTTTCCAGACGTCGAATTTGCCTGCGAGGATGGCAAGAGGCGTATCCACTTTTTCATGACTTTCGACGGCTTTAAGCTTTTTGATGCGAACACCCATTTCCGAAAGGATAGTGTCCTGGTCGTCGGTGGCTTGCGAACGTAGCTGCGGGTCGCGTTTGCGTCGGAGGGCTTTGCGGAATTCGCGGTTGGCGGTGGGATCGTAGAGGAAGAAGAGGGCGGACGAGGCGGCGACATGCAGGGCACCGGGCGAGTCGTCGAGCGAGATGGTGGGTTTGAAGTGTTCGCCTGCGTTGTCGTAGAAGACAAGGGAGGTTCGCTTTTCAGCATTTTCCGATTGGCGGAGGTGGTAGATAAAGGGACGAGGGAGAGCGACGAGTTTGCCGTTGCGGTGGAGTTTCTCGTACATGAGGCCTTCGAAGTCGGTTTTGGATATGAAGGCATCTTCTGGGGTGGTGGCAGAAAAGAGTCGATTTTTCATCTCGTTGAGCTGCGCGTTGCCGCTGGGGTCTCCGTCTTGGAGGATGCATTTGTAGCGGCGGATGAGCTCCTCGGGAAGGAGTTGGAGGAGAACCGAAAGGAAGTAGGATTTACCGGAGCTGGGGGCGCCGACGAGGGAGAAGATGATTTGCTTCTGGGAGAGGAAGGAGGCGGGAAGACGGCCGCGGCAATGGGGGCAAGCCAGGTCGAGGCTGACGACGCCGCGAGAGTCGATTGCTTGGCCGAGTTCGTTGAAGCGTTCTGCCTTGAAGCGGAGCTTAGCATGGTCGCCCAAGACGGGGTCGCCTGTGAGATCATCGTGGGCCGCGATGTTCATGATTTCGCCGCTGCCAAAAGTCTTCCAGCAGGTGGGGCATGTGTAAGCAGATGTGGGGTTGGTGGTGGCGGCGGCATCGATGCCGTAGTCTTGGCTTTGCTCTTGGGATTCAGTCTGGGATGAGGCTTCGCTTGAGAGGGTCGCTTGGGGAGAGCCGTTGTGGCTGGGGAGCGCGTTTATGAGGGTCAGGAGAGGGAATGAATTTTCCGCGCCGGTGGGCTTGGCTTGGTATTGGGAGGGTGGGGAAAACTTGCGGGAAAGTTGAGTGGGGTAGAGTTCTTGGCGAGGGACGTTGGAGGATGCGTACGGTGGATGGTTAGAGGTAATTTCCCAAGATCCAGTGGAGAATGAGTCTTCGAGATCGATCTCTTCACGCGTGAGCGAGATGAGGAGTAAGTGCCCGCGAAGGTCGAGAGCGTGGGTTTGGCCGATGTTTAGCTCTTGTTTGGAGTTGATTGGCTGGTCGTCGAGGAGAGTGAGAGCGTCTGCGGCGAGAGGAATGAGGAAATAGCGGCGGCCTTCCTTAGCGACGCGACAAAGAGGGGTGGTAACGCCAGAGGGGGATTTGCCGTTCAGGTTAGCGGGAAAGTTGACGGCGTAAGTGGTCCTTCGACTCAGGCAATCCGCGATCGCGAGCGAGGGAGGGCGTCGGAAGAAATCGAGGAAAGCCATTTTTGGAGGCGTTTTAGGCTGTAGGAATTAAGGATTTGAGAGGATGGATTCGCTTCTGCCGGTTTAGCGACGGCCTGGCGAGATGATGCATTGATATTTGAAAAATGGGTGAATTGGCAAGCGCTTGGAGGGGAAGCGGCGGATTGTTTGGGCTGACGGGAGTGGGCAGTCACTTTTTTTGGAAAAAAGCCTTGCATAGGGGAGGTCGATTTCTAGCTTCTGCGGCTCCTAACAGACGCCCCGTTCGTCTAGTCAGGCCTAGGACACATGGTTTTCATCCATGCGACAGGGGTTCGAATCCCCTACGGGGTGCCATTTGCTCCAAGTTTGCGAACTTGGAGAAAGTTGCTGAAAAATTTTGGGGGTAAATTTTTGACCTCATAGAGCTTCTGGAATCAGCCGTTTTTGGTGAATCAAATTGATCTGCCATTCCGTTATTCGATTTGCTCGGCATGTAAAATGCTCGCTAAATAATCGCAGATATACCACTATTTGCACTTGTTTTTTGTGTAACTGGTGTGGCGTTTAGCGCCTAACTTCTCAACTCAATGGTCAATTATCGGTGCTTGATGCGTTATTAGAGGCGGTTTTGTCGATGGACTCGTACCATCGCGGCTATGAAGCGGGTATTGAGATGGAAAGCGCATATGTTGGCCCTGCTTTTGTAGGGCCGGACTCCAGTGTCTTTGGCCCTTTTCCACTGGATCCGTTGACTCGATTGGACAGGGAGAGGGGGTTTTATGCAGTAGCTTATTACTTGGGGCGTGAGACGGCCCGTGGGTCTGACACGGTCATTTCTTTTCGCGGCACGGATAATTTCTGGGGCGCGGATCTCGAATCTCTGGTAGTCTACTTGGATACCAACGCGTTTTTTAATCGCAGGAGTGGGAGCGATATCTGGGAAGGCTGGAGTGTCGGCGCGGGTAGTCCAACGAGCGTACAGGCTCAGACAGCGTTTGCGTTCTATCGCTACATCGCCTCGCTTCATTCTCCCAACGTTGATTGGGCAGATCCGAGGAGCGTTCCAATCAGCACCACAGGTCATTCTCTAGGTGGTGGTCTCGCTGGACTTGTTGCGGGAGCTTATGGAAAGAAGGGCACCTTATTCGATCACATGCCGTTCGAGCCAGCCCTCTCCTTGACCACTGGCTTAGCTGACCCGGACACCGCCCCTTACAACCCAACACTTTCCGATTTGCTTTACGGCAACGGCGAGTTTTGGCCTGAGAACATTAGCAAAATCGATTCCTACTCGATCGCGGGAGAATTCCTCGGTGCGGTGAGGGCACTCAGTGACGAGATCTCGGGCGGCCTACCAGTAGTCGAATACACCCCTCCATTTGAACTCGGTAACTTATTGCGAATCGATCTTAACCCTTTGACTCCCGAATCGATTCAAAGGCACAGCATGGCCGTCTTGGTCCTGCGCCTGTTTGCTGAACTTAGACTGGAGGACAAGTTTTGGGAAGATTCGTCAAAGCATTTTTGGCCACTGCTATTCGATGATGACTTTGCCAAGTCTATCGGATTTGAAAACGCGGTTCCGGGACTATTAAACGATAGAGCACTCGAGGACGACAGGGGCTGGGCGGATATCATGGCTCGAGTTCTTGCGTATTCGGTAATAGAGACTGGGGAAAATAGTCTGAATGCTCGTCCGTTTGGCGATACGGGTGCTCGTGCACTTTTTGATGATGCGGTTGAACTTGGCGTTGCTATTAATTTCTCTTCTCAAAATCTCCTTCCGGAAGATCAACTCGCCAGGCTCTTTGTCGAATATGCAGCTCGCTTAGCTCTAAACAAAGTTCTTAGTCGTGAAGATGATGCCGCGTCAAATGGTGTGCTTAAGCTGGAGGGGGATGCAACCTCCTACCTCCTAGAGGTAGATATGTCTGAACGAACTTGGTCGAGTGCGGTTAGTCATGAGACTCATGGCATCGAATCAAGAGTGGAGTTGATTTCATCCCTGCTTTCTGAGCAACAGTTGTTTTTTTTGGATGATTTAGCGGATAAAGTAGGTACACTCAGAGTTGAAGATGTTGAAAAGATTCTTTTGGATTTGGGAACTCGTTTCAACTTTGGAAATGGATACTATCCATGGGCCTTGTATGCTGCTAATCAGCGGTTTCTAGTTGGGTCGGATATCAATAATACGATTCATCTCAATGCTAATACCATTGCTATCGTAAATGGGGGAGGGGGATACGATTCGGTGCACTGCTCGTTGGCGTCGTCCGTTCTCG
>JBCCZW010000107.1:0-9563 GCA_039186805.1 Verrucomicrobiota bacterium | reverse complement strand
GTCGGCATTGCCAGGGACGAGTCCGCCCCAGAGGGCAAAGTCCACTTGCGATTTTCCTTTGATAGCGTCTAGCTTTTGCTCAAGCGCTTCAACTGTAGTGGTAGAAGGGATACTGTTGAGCGGCATCTCTGCAAGGAAAGTAACGCCGCCTGCCGCCGCCGAGAGCGAGCCGGTCGCAAAGCCCTCCCAATGAGTTCTGCCAGGTTCGTTGAAGTGGACATGCAGATCGACGCCTCCGGGGAAACAGAGCAGATTTTCCCCATCAATCGTCTCCTTGGCGGATTCTGACGAAGCGTCTAGAGATGAAAATCGACCATCAGTAATAGCGAGATCGGTTTGCGTCCAGTCGCTTGCTCCGAGGAGGCGAATGTTTCTGAGGATGAGGTCGTGCATTTTGGGCGGCTAGCTGCCGGGGCAACGCCCCGGTCTAAAAGTCTTGGCTTCGTTTACTATTTGAAGGCGTTTTGGTCGATGCGCTTGATAGAGTCTGCCCAGACGCGGAGGGCGGCAAGGATATCGCTGGGCTCTACATATTCGTCAGGATGGTGGCTGAGTCCGTCGCGACACCGTATGAAGAGCATGCCGATGCGGCAGGTTTCTGCGACTTTCATGGCGTCGTGCCCTGCGCCGCTGGAAAGCTCTCGAGAGAACCCTTGGCTAGCGACGACCGATTGAGAAAGAAGCTCGGTGATTGTCGGATCACAGCTCGCATGGCTGGTTTCCTGGATCGTATCCAGTTTAATTTTAAGCGCTCTCGCTTTGGCGATCGCTTTGATGGTTTTCAGTAGTTTGCTCTTTAGTTTTATCAGGCGATCGAGTTTTGGGTGCCTGAAGTCGATAGTGAATGAAACCGAGCCGGGGATGGCGTTGCTGGCGTTTGGAGAAACATCCAATTTGCCGACGGTCGCGCGAACGGCCGGGTTTTCAGCGGCGAAGGTCTCGACCGCAAGGACCATCTCTGCAGCGCAGGCAAGAGCGTCCGATCTAAGATTGGGAGGCGTGGTGCCGGCGTGTCCCGCTTTACCTGTCACCGTTCCATTGATACGAGTCTGAGCAGCGATTCCATCCACAACGCCGAGTGGATGCCCGCCCGCTTCTAGCGCAGGGCCTTGTTCGATATGCGCTTCTAGGAAGACGTCCTTAGGTTGGATGATCGGCCTAAGAGAAGGAATGGTATCGGGGTCGAAGCCGCGCGCTTTGAGAGCATTTCGCATGTCGAGCCCTTCGTTATCAACCTTTCTGAGGGCGGACATATCGAAGGAACCGCAGAGGAGCGAGCTGCCGAGAAAAGTGGTTTGAAAACGGACGCCTTCTTCGTCGCAGAATGCGAGGGCATTGATGTGATGCCGGGGGTTGTAGCCTTCGGCTTGAAGTAACTCTATGGCAGCGATGCTGAGCAAGACGCCCAAAACACCGTCGTATTTGCCGGCGTCGATTACGGTGTCGTAGTGGGAACCGAGATTAATCGAAGGCGTCTTGGCGGTGTCTGACGGCCAGGAGCCAACGACATTCTGCAGCGGATCGATGGTAGCAACAAGACCGGCCGAATTCATCCAGGATTGGATTAAGCGGGAAGCGATATCCATTTCCTTGGAGAGGAAGATGCGACTGAGCCCCTCCTCGTCCGAGCTGATCGTACCGAGTATTTCGATACGTTCTAGGAGTCTACGGTGGATGTTCTCTATGGGCGTTTCTTTGATCATCAACTGCCTCGGTAAGTGGAGTAGCTCCAAGGAGTGGCAAGGAGCGGTACGTGGTAATTTTCTCCGGAGGTGAGATTTACTTCGATGGCTACTTGGTCGAGAAAGGGCGGTTCTGACAGCTCGACCTTCGTCTGGCGGAAGTAATCTCCGATGTGGAATACTAAACGATAGGCGGCCGTTTCGAGGGCGGCATCCTTGAGCAGAGGCGAATCAGTCCTGCCGTCCGCATTGGTTTCGAATTCGCCGATGAGCGTCCAGTCGTCGGCGGTTTTGCGAAAGAGTTGAATGGCGACTCCCGGGGCTGGCTTGCCGTGGGTATTGTCGAGAATATGGGTGCTGAGTTTGCCGCTCATAGGATGTATTCGGTTTTAGGATATGATCGAATCTAGTCGATGCCAGCCAATGCGGGCTATTTGGGCTAAGCAAGCGATACGTTCCGCATTTTCCGAGCCTTGGAGGCGTTGAGTAAGAATGGGAAGTACGTCAAAGGCCTTGTGTTCGGAGACGCAGAGAATGAACGGGTGGCCAAATTTCTCCTTATAGATGGCGAGGGTCTCGCGGAGAGTTTCGAAGATTTCCTCGGGAAGCGCAGAGAATCCTGCCCGGTTCTGCTCGGTTTGCGAAAAGTCGGTCAGCTCCGCCAGTTCGTCCATCTTGGCGGCGAGATCCGGGTGAGCTTCGATGAGTTGATCCTGTTTGCTCTGCGGGGCTCCGAAGATGATCGTTTCAAAACGAGCCTGGAGCGCTTTCTTTCCTGGGTAGGGACGCCCTTTAACCGCCTCTTGGACGACCCAAGGCGAATGTTCGTACAGCTTGGCTAGGAGGCCGAGCCATTCGTCGTCTTCCAGTCGATGCAGGTCTTCTATGGTGATGCTATCTTCGCTCATGCAGCAATCGTTTTGGGGCTGGTGGTTTCCTTAGAGAGATTAAAGAGTATGATTCCAATGAATACGAGGGCGACGCCAATCATTTGGTGAATACCGACGGTTTCGCCGAGGAAAATAGCGGAGCACAATACGGCGATGGGAAGTTCGATTGAGGCGAGGGCTCCTGCGAGACTTCCGCCGACAAGAGGGATTCCTTTCATCAGGGTAATAATCGGAAGGGTCTGTCCGAAGAAGCCTAGGATGATGGCGAGGCCTGCCAGGGGCGCCCAGTCGATCGGAGTCTGATTACGTACGATTGGAAAGGCGAGCAGCATGGCGGCGCTGCCGACGAAGCAGACGAAGGAGATGGAGAAGGAGCGAAAAGTCGCGCTGGTCGCTTCTGCAAGACGGGGAGTAAAGAGGAAGATGATCGCGTAGCAGACCGATGCGGCGAGCGCCGCGAAGACGGCTCCTGAGTAGCCGCGTCCTTGGAACGCTCCGATAATGTTGGTGGTGATTCCCGCTCCTATCAAAAGCAATAGAATAGCGAAGGCCTTCGAATAGCTAAACCCTTGGATGCCGCTGAGGACGCTGTATCCATAAACTTGAGGCAGATAAAGGAAGAGCAAGGTGGCTCCGATGGCGACGGGTCCTAGACTGAATGAAAGAAAGAGAAAAGTGCCGATGCCCATGCTGGCGGCCCCGCAGATTAGGAGGTCCCGCCATTGAGTATTCGTCTTCGGGCGATCTTTCGCTCCTAGCGATTTTTTGAAGAAGAGGAAGAAGAGAGTAGCGAAAAGCGTCTCGAGCAAGAATACTTGCTGAAAAGAAGCGCCGAAGGTGAAGGCTTTCTTGATGAGAATGCCGTGGAAGCCCCAGCAGCAGCCGGCCGTGAGGACGAGGAGGATTCCGTAGGGGCGACTTTCTTTAAGCGATGTATTCAAGCTTTGTTGACGTGAGGTTCGAATACTTGGTCGTTTGCGTCCCAAGGCGGAGAGCAGGTGACGATCATGACGAGATCTTGATCTGAGGGATTGTCGATCGAATGCCAAGTATGCGGATAGATTGGAACGACTTCGCCAGGGCCCACGGTTTGCGTTTCGTTGCCGAGGCGCATCTCACCGACACCTTCAATGATTTGGTAGACCTCCTCGCTTTTGAGGTGATAGTGCTTTTCGACCGAGGTGTGGGGAGGAATAGTGATTTTAGCGATGCTGAGGTTCTCGAGCGGGCTGTTTTTCGGAGAAATAAACTCCTTGGCGATTGCGTTGTCGGGCGCGATGTAATCGGGACACTGATCGATTTTGATGATTTGCATGTTAGGTGGATTTAGAGTTGGAAGTGGAGTAAGAGTGGTTGGCGATGCGTGTTGGGAAAACTATGTTGCATTGGCGAGCGAGCGAACGCGCGCGGCACTTTGCTTGTGGTCGCTCATGAGTTGCGGTAGGTCGAGGTCTACAAAGCTGCCATCTTGGATACGTATCGATCCACCCACTACGAGATCGCTTACTTGGCGCGGGTGGCAAATGAGCAAGGCGTCGACAGGATTTTCGGCGGCGTTGGCGTAGAGATCGTCGACGGGGAAGAGAGCAACATCGCCGCACTTGCCTGCAGCGATTTCGCCGATGTCGGAGCGTCCCATCATCTTGGCGGCTCGCCAGGTTCCGATTTCGATTGCGTCCAATGCGCTCATGGCTTCGGCTCCGTATTTTACCCGAGCGAGATACATGGCTTGGCGGAGTTCGCCGAGGATGTGTCCTGAGTCGTTAGAGGCGCTTCCGTCGACGCCGATACCCACATCGATATCTTTTTCGATCAGTTCGGGTACGCGGCAGATGCCCGAACCCAGTCTCATGTTTGCGTTTGGGCAGTGAGCGACGCCAATGCCGTATTGGGAAAGCAATGACAGCTCGTAGTCTTCGAAGTGGATGCCGTGGGCGAGCCACGTTTTGTCGTAGTCCCAACCACACTCCAGAAGATATTCAAGAGGGCGTTTGCCGAACTTCAAAACGGAGAACTCGTTTTCCGCCACCGTCTCGCCGCAGTGCGTGTGAAGTCCGACCTTGCGTTCTTTCGCTAAGGCTGCGCTGGCTTCCAAAAGCGATTTGGAGCAGGACGTGGCGGCGCAGGGAGCCACGATGACTTGGCGGTAGCTTCCGGGCGAGGCGTCGTGCTGATTCTCGATGAGAGATTCCGTATCGGCGAGAATTTCGTCTTCGTCTTGCAAGGCCCATCCTGAGATCAGGTCTGACTTCACGTTCATGGAACCTCTGCTCGCTTGGAATCGGACGCCCATTTTGGACGCGGCTTCAAACTGGTGGAGCGTCAAATCGCGCGAGCCCTCTGTGAAAACGTAATGGTGGTCGGCGACGGTGGTCGCTCCGCTGAGCATGAGTTCCGCCAGTCCCAGCTGGGTGCAGAGGGCGAGATCGTCTTCACGGAATTCCTTCCACAGCTTGTTCATGCTTTCGAGCCAAGGAAGCAAGGGAAGGTTGTTCCCCGGGGTGTAGGCTCTCGCCATATTTTGATACAAGTGGTGATGGCAATTGACGAGACCAGGGGTGACAATTTTACCCTGCCCGGAAAGGTTGGATACGGATGAGGATTCTGGCGGAGGGGATTCTGTTCCGTAGGCTTTGATGAAACCGCTCTCGATCCAAAGCCAAGCATCTTGGAGCACGGTCTGTTCTTTGTCTGCCAAGACCAAGAAGCTTATGTCTGAGATGAGGAGGGAGTTGCTCATGCGCTACTTGGTATCGCTGACGGGCGAAATCTCGATCTCGGGGGCTGCCTCTTCCTCGGCGGAGAAAACTTCGAGGGCGGCGAGCGCGGGATCCTCTCCGGCTGATTTTTTGCCGTGCAAACTGAGACAAGAAGTGAGGGCGTTGAGCGTACGGAGAATGGTGTCCTTTCGCGCGTTGTAACCCATGGCGCCGATCCGCCAGATTTTACCGTGGAGGGGGCCGAAAGAGGTACCGATCTCAATGCCGAAGTGAAGGAGCATGTCGCGTCGGACGGCTTCGCCATCGACTTCATCCGGTATGTAGACTCCCGTGACATTCGTCATTTTATGGGATTGATCGCCGAATAGTTCGAGGCCCATGGCTTGAAGTCCGGCCACCATCGCTTTGCTGCCCAGCTCGTGGCGGGCGATGGCATTCGCAAGGCCTTCCTCGATCACGCAACGGGCGCATTCGCGAGCGCAGTAGAGCATGCTCGTCGCTTCCGTGTGGTGGTTGAGGCGGTCGGGCGACCAGTAGGCCATGATCATGGCGAGGTCGAAATAGTTAGATTGAATACGACTGTTTTTGCCTGGCGTAAAGCCGACGGGCGCAATGCCTTTTTCCACGTGCCAGCGGTCTTTGATGAGAGCGGCGGCTTTGTCGGAAATCGTGATAGGGCCGGACCCGGAAGGACCTCCTAAACACTTTTGAAGGCCGGCGGTGCAGATGTCGATTTGCCAATCTTCGATATCGAGCGTGTTGCCGGTGATGGAAGCGGTAGCATCGACGTAGCTGATGACGCCGCGTTCGGCGCAAAGCTTACCGATCTCGTCCAGCGGTTGGCACATTGTGGTGGAGGTGTCGCCCTGACAGATCGCAAGCACCTTTGGCTTGTGCTCGTCTAGGGCCGCGGCGATTTCTTCAGGCGTGAAGACTTCGCCCCATTCCTTGGGCAATGCGATCACCTCCGCGCGGCAGCGAGAGGCGATTTCGGTAAGGAGGTGTCCGAATCTTCCGAATACAGGGACGAGCACTTTATCTCCTGGTTCGATAAGCGAAACCAAGGCGCTTTCGATCGCGGCGCGACTGGTGCCGTCTATGAGGAAAGTCCAATGGTAGCTGACTTGGAAAATTTCGCGGTAGAGCTGCATGACCTCATTCATGTAGGCAGTCATTGCAGGGTCGTATTGTCCGAGCAGGTCTGCAGACATGGCCCGTTGGACGCGAGGGTCGGCATTAACTGGCCCCGGCCCCATCATGAGTCGTGGCGGCGGATTAATCTGTCTGAGTAAAGGGTCGTTAGACATAGCGGAAACTTAGTTTTCTTTGAGGTAGGCGACAAGCTGATCGATTTGCTCCTCGGTCAGAATCGAGCCGTAGACCGGCATAGCTGGGCTATAGCCTTTGGAGATTTTAGCGTTGGAAGCGATGATGGATTCGCGAAGGTAGGCGTCATCAGCTTCAACCTCGCTACCATCGGCGAGTTCGCGAGTGGTGCCGAAAATGCCTTCTAGATTGGGCGCGATTGATGTATTGGCTCCTTGGTGACAGGCGACGCAACCGAGCTGGTTAAATACGAGTTTACCTTGTTCGGCGAGTGGACTGAGCGGTGTTTGTCCAGGAACAGGCATCGATAGAATTCCTGCGATCGAAGCGGTGGCTCCGGCAAAGACGCTGAATAAGACGGCGAGCCAGGGTTTGAAACTGGTTCGCAGGTTCATCATCAGTTTAATGATGATGAGGGAAGCGATGATAATGGATAGAATCAGGACGTTGCTTTCGGCGCCGTAGAGGATGGGGAAGTGAGCGCTCAGCATGAGGAAGATGACGGGGAAAGTGATGTAGTGGTTGGAAAGAGATCGAAATTTTGCCGCTTTGCCTGCTTTGAGATTATGCTCCTTTCCGGCCTCCAGGGCTTTCATCAACTTCCGCTGGTTCGGCATTATATGGACAAAAACATTGGCGGTCATAAACGAACCGAGAGTCATGCCCACTTGGAGGTAGACAGCTCTGGCGGTGAATACGGAGTCGAGCGCTGCCGCGTAGGCGACGACGAGCCCGAACCAAAGTATGCCGCCGAATACCAGATAGTTCTTCATGGGACTGCGCCAGTAGGTGTCGAAGAGCAACCAACCTCCGAAGATGCCACCCAAGCTGATGAGAATGCCCGCGTAGGCGGGAAGATCGGTTTTCGAGGGGTCTAGAAGAAGGGTGTCGGCCCGCGTGAAGAAATAGGTGATGAGCAAAGCCATGCCGGAAAGCCAAGTGGTATAGCTTTGCCAGTAGAACCAGTGGAGCGGCTTGGGAATGGCTCCCGGACGGAGTTGTCGTTTTTGCAGATGAAATACGCCGCCGCCATGAAGCATATCCATGTATCCAATCAGGTCTTTGTCGCCCTCTTTCTTAAGGAGGTTCAGCTCCATCCAAGTGAAGAGGAGCGAGTTTCCGATCCACATGACCGCAGCGACGACATGGGTGAATCGGAAGACGATGTTGAAGAAGTCGATGAGTTCGGGGCTCATTGCGCGTCGTTTTCGTGGTTGAAATTAGGATACAGTTTGCAGAGAACTTGCTCGGGCGTGTTTGGACAAATGGTTTCTGCGGGAGTATGCGAATTGAAAGCGCGAACAGCGTTTTCGATAGCGAAATAGGCGGCGATACCGTACATGAAGGGAGGTTCGCCCACTGCCTTGCTTCCGAGAGGTCCGCCGGGATTGTCGGCGTTTTCGAGGAATTTCACTTCCATATCGTCCGGCATGAAATCTCCGTCGGGACATTTGTAGGTGGAGAGAGCGCTGGAGAGAAGCCGGCCTTCTTTCGAGAATTTCAGTTCTTCGAGCGTTACCCAGCCGACGCCTTGAGCCAGTCCGCCTTCGACTTGACCCAAATCGACAGAGGGAATGATGCCGCGGCCTAGGTCGTGAGTGAGGCGGGCTGCGTCGATCATATAGGTTCCTCGGATACAATCGACGGTGGCCTCTATGAGACAGGCTCCATAGGTATAGTAGTGAAAGGGTCGACCCCAGCACTTTACTCCGTCGAAATGGATGTTGGGCGGCGTATAGAAACCGTGGGCCATCAAGGCGACACGCGAAAAGTAGGTTTTGAGTACGAGGTCCTTCCAGCTCATTTCGGTTGGCTGGCCGGACTTATAGACCTGAGCGTCTTCGATGGATATAGCGTCAGGTTCGCAGTCGAACTCCTTGGCGGCGACGCCTTTCATGCCGTCCAATATCTTGCGGCAAGCAATGAGGGTAGCGTTGCCGTTTAGATCGGTCGTAGCGCTGGCGGCGCTGGGCGAGATATTGGCGATGCGAGATGTGTTAGTGCTGTTCGACTTGATGAGGGACGGAGGAATGCCGAAACTGCGGGAGCAAATGGCGATCATGTTGGAGCTGACGCCTTGCCCCATTTCGATTCCCCCTGTGGCCACCGATACGCTGCCGTCGGTATAGACGTGAACCAGGCTGCTTCCTTGATTGAGGAAAGTTTTAGTGAAGCTGATGCCGAAACAGACGGGCATTATCGCGAAGCCCTTTTTCTTGAATCGGTTATCCGTGTTGAAGTTTTCGATACGCTCTTCAGTCGCTTCGAAATCGAACGCTTCTCGGGCTTCATCCCAGCTCCGCTTGAGCCGATCGTCATCCAGCTCTTGACCGTAGTGAAAGACGTAGCCTTCGCGAGCAATGTTCTTCTCCTGAATCTTCCAGGCGGGGATCCCCAGTTTTTTCGCTGCGGCGTCTATAGCGACTTCCATGGGAAACATGCCTTGGGGACCGCCGAAGCCGCGGAAGGCGGTATTGGAGGGCAGATTAGTGCGGCAGGGCACGGAAGAAATTTTTACGTTGGGAATCGCGTAGGCGTTTGTCGAATGAAGGCTAGTGCGTTCTAGAACTGGGTTCGAGAGGTCCATGAAGGCTCCCGAGTTTTGGTAGTGAAATACTTCATACGCTAGGATCTTTCCTTCCGCATTGAGCCCGATCTTGTAATCTTGGAGGTAGGGATGGCGTTTGCCGGTCATTCGCATGTCGTCGACGCGATTGAGAACGACTTGGACGGGCCGCTTGAGCAGATGGGCGGCGAGGGAGGCGTGGCACCCCCAGTGGGTCGCTTGGTCTTCCTTGCCCCCGAATCCTCCTCCGAGTCGTTTTTAATAGACCTCGATCTTGTTCATAG
Organism: Verrucomicrobiota bacterium; assembly: GCA_039186805.1. Classification (GTDB taxonomy): domain Bacteria; phylum Verrucomicrobiota; class Verrucomicrobiia; order Opitutales; family Opitutaceae; genus JBCCZW01. Next base: position 95 of record JBCCZW010000107.1, on the reverse strand, counting down.
GAAGACCCAGTACATGGGCGACTTCTTTCTGCACGGCGGTAGGACTTTGGGTGGTAGAGAAAAGGAGAATATGGTAGTGGTGGTTGGGGGTGGGG
>JBCCZW010000106.1:0-9582 GCA_039186805.1 Verrucomicrobiota bacterium | reverse complement strand
CACGGAGCTCTCCCTCATACGGAGACTCCTCCTTATCGGAAGCGCAAACACGCAATACCGATAAACCGACCGCCCGGATGGGAGAATTGAAACAAGCTCAAAACGCCATGAAGAAAATGGTGGAAGCGAGGCTCGCCAAGGAAAGCAACCTCGTTACCACGCGCGCCAGCGCGGAAACCCAGCCGCTCGGTCGTATCATGCCCGCATTTTTCGACACCGTGTCGGCAATGCTCGCCCGATCGCCAAGCAGCCGTATTCTTCCTCATGATGTGCAACGTTTTCTCGTGGCTCACGAGCGATTTCTAAACAAGAGTAAGCTCGAAAACCTCGCCTTCAGCGAATCCATCGAATTATGGACCACCGATCGCCTCACACGTCTGGGCGTTGCTCATACGGTTGAGAACCTCATTCGAAAAGCCGTCCCCAAGATCGATCAAGACATCGCTGTCGCGGAGAAATGCATACACCTTTGCGAGGACTTTATGCTCGTTTCGAAATTTTGCCGCGAACTCGAATCCATCAAAGTCGAGACCGCCAATCATCAAAGCGGCCTACTCCTCCTAATGAGCTCTTCCGGTCCTTGCGAAAGCATGGATTTTCGAGCTTTCGAAGACAAAGGGGTCACGCTCTTGCTGAACCAATACCAAACTGAAAACGCCATGAAGCTGCAAATCAGTTCCAGCAGGGAGACTCTTGAAATGAGAACGATATTGTACGAACCCGAATCTCGCTTGGGATTCTAAGGAAAGCGCGACTGATGAGAGAGAGAGAAGATTCAGTGTTCGATCCAAGAAGAACTACTCAAAGGAACGAAACACATACATGTCATTTATAAAGGGACTCACCAAATTCCTAACGCCAAGCGAGACGCAGAAGTACTCGACCCTTTCGGACGAGTCGCTTAACCCTGCGCCGGACGAAGCCCTGCATCTCAACAAGAAGTCCGCGAAAACGGACGGAAGCCTGAAAGCGCGTCTATGCAAATGGACGGAAGAGCGCCTCGGCACCCTGGGATACTCCGCCGAGTTTAACGTTGATCCCGGGGAGGCTCACTCGCCGCTGGTAGCAGAAGAGGAGCTGAGCGCTCTCATTGAAGACCTAGCTGACGACCTGCAAGAAACGATCAGATCAACCAGACGAATCCACTCTGTCAAAGCGACGATCAACGTAGCCAAAGGACAAACCTCAATCACCTTCGAATGTCTTGGCCAGTTCGAGAATTCACTTCTTGAATACGCGGAACAACAACGCCTTCAAGCCATAGAAAAACGCTACCGCAAAAACAACTCGCTCAAATTCGAGATCAAACAAGCCAGCTATTTCGTCGCCCTCACCGTCCATATTATCGAAAAAGACAATCGACTCGGTTTCAGCGCCCGACCCGAAACCGAAGAAGAAGACGATGACGATTACTGATATTGCCGCGGGCCTAAACCCGATTAGCGAGCCAGCGTACCTCGGAACCTAGAACCTATCCCAAGCAATAGAAACCGCCTCAAGTAGAGAGTATCCATCATCCCCCTACTAGGCGCGCCTGAAAACTCGCTCGAGTATTCTCTCTTTACACCCCTTCGCCTTGCCCTTAACTCATTCCCTTGTGGCAAAAGGCAACAGTGAAGAGGATATGACATTCGAAGAAGGTCTCGAAAAACTAGAGGCCCTCGTCGAACAAATGGAATCGGGCGACCTCCCCTTGGACGACCTAATCAAGCGTTACGAGCAAGGCTCCAAGCTCCTTAAGACCTGCCAAGCAAGGATCAAGGAGGCTGAAAAGAAAATCGAAATCCTTCGCAACAAGAACGCAGATAATCCTGATCTGGAAAACTTCGACCCCGATACGTAAGCGCTCATCGCTCCAAAGCTAAGCTTGGACCTCGCTCGCCGTCGAAACAGGTACGCGCTTTCGCTTAAATTCATCTAAGAAACCTGTCCGTTTTCTCTCCCAACTAGGATTTTCCTCCCAAAGTCCATTTTCTCGCCTATCAATTTAATGGACAAGATCTCGCGAATCCTATCATCTCCCCGCTTGATTTTTTTCACGCATTGAAGGACGACGCACAATCAGTTTTAGAGGGTCACGACTACCCATTGCTCAACGCCATCTCGGGCGCTGAAGATCTCCGTGGGCTCACCGAGTCGCAACTCCCTCAGCTCGCTGAAGAGATTCGGCGACGCCTCATCAGCGTCACTTCTGTAAACGGAGGTCACTTGGGACCGAATCTAGGCGTGGTGGAGCTCTCAATCGCCTTGCACCTGGTTTTCGAAACGCCCAAAGACCAATTCGTCTTCGACACCTCGCATCAGGGCTATGTCCACAAACTTCTCACCGGCCGCAACGGAAAGTCATTCGACAGCATTCGCAAGAGCGAAGGGCTCAGCGGCTTCCTAGCCCGCGATGAAAGCGAACACGACTCCTTCGGCGCAGGCCATGCGGGCACCGCGCTATCCGCAGCCGTCGGCATGGCAGCCGCTCGCGACCAACTGGGCACCAACGAGCATGTCGTCGCCGTCTGCGGAGATGCCGCCTTCACTTGCGGCGTCACCATGGAAGCGCTCAACAACATCACCGAATCGACCCGGCGTCTTATCATCATTCTAAATGACAACGAGTGGTCGATCGCCAAAAACGTTGGAGCCATACCCAAATACCTCAACGAGCTCATCACCAACCCAATTTACAACCGACTTCACCATGACGTCGGGTCCCTCCTTCAGAAAGTCCCCGGCGGCGAGCAGCTCATCAATCTCGGCAAAAAGACCGAGAAAGGCTGGAAGAGCATCGTCCTGCCATCCTCCCTGTTTGAGAAGTACGGCGTACGCTACGTAGGTCCCATCGACGGCCACGATCTCGACGCCCTCAAGAAGAATCTCGAATTCGCCAAGGAATCAGACGAGCCCATCATCCTTCACATCGTCACCAAAAAAGGTAAAGGCTACAACCCCGCCATCGATTCCCCAGAGAAGTTCCATGGCACCAGCCCTTTCGTGATCCAAACCGGCGGCTCTAAACCCTCGACCAAGACCCCGCCGCCAAATTACCAAGACGTTTTCGGCAAAACCCTCGTTAAGTTTGCCAAGAGAGACAAAAAAATCGTCGGCATCACCGGCGCCATGCCTTCGGGCACAGGTCTCATACACCTCAGCAAGGAAGTCCCCAAACAGTTCTACGACGTCGGCATCGCTGAGGAACATGGCGTGCTTTTCGCAGCCGGGATGGCGACCAAGGGCCTGCGCCCAGTCTGCGCAATCTATTCCACCTTCCTGCAAAGAGCGTACGACATGATCATCCACGATGTCTGTCTGCAGAAGCTCCCAGTCGTTTTCTGTATGGACCGCGCCGGTCTATCGCCGAACGACGGCCCAACCCACCACGGTCTATTCGATATCTCCTACCTCCGCGCCGTGCCGAACCTCATCGCCATGCAGCCAAAGGATGAGGACGAGCTTGTAGACATGATGGCTACGGCCCTCAAGCAAGAGCAGCCCGCTTTCATCCGCTACCCTCGCGGAGCCGGCGAAGGCGTGGAAATAAAGGACAATCCTTCAATCGTCGAAGTCGGAAAAGCCGAAGTACTCAATGAAGGTAACGACGTTCAAATCTGGGCCCTCGGTCCGATGCTCAAAGACGCAGCGTACGTAAAAGAACGCCTAGAAGCCGAAGACGGACTGAGCGTCGGCATCGTCAATGCGCGCTTCTTCAAGCCCATCGACGAAGAACTACTCGAATCCCAAGCAAAAAGCTCACGCCTCATCGTCTCCATGGAAGACGGCATCCGCACGGGCGGCCTCGGCTCGGCTATCAGCAATTTCGTCACCGACAATGATCTGTCTGCCGCAGTCCTCCGAATCGGCTGGCCAGACGAATTCGTAGAACACGGCAGCAGCGTCGAAGCGCTCCGCGAAAGCCACGGCCTATCCCCAGAGCAAATCCTCGCCCACACCCGCGCCAAACTTGCCCGCCTAAAGCTTGGAGGAACCACTTCCCTGTCATCGTAAGCCCGCGGTCTATTCGCTCTAGAGCCGGCGAAGTCCTCGGACGGCTGAAGTCCTCTTTCAAACGCCTCTCCATCAGAGCGCCAGCGAACACCAGCGAGTATCAACGAGCCGAGCGAATTTTCCCTCATTTCCCTCGAAACATTGTCTTGATTCGTTGGTCATTCGCGCGTGATCTGGTCGCTTCCCATTTCTGAGCTAAGAAGCTGCCTAGAATACAGTTATACGAATCACCAAAAATGAGCACTTGGTCTGAACGAATCAGAAGCGAAGTAAGCAAGGCCATCATCGGCCAAGAGGTAGTCATCGAGCGCATGCTCGTCGCGATCATGGCTAATGGCCACGTCCTCCTCGAGGGTATGCCAGGCCTCGCCAAAACGCTTCTCATCAAAAGCCTTGGTACCGCTCTCGGACTTCAATTCGAGCGCATCCAATTCACGCCAGACCTCCTTCCCTCGGACGTCATCGGCACTATGATATTCCAGCCTAGCGACGGCAAATTCGTCCCCCATCACGGTCCTGTATTCGCGAACATGGTACTGGCTGACGAAATTAACCGCGCTCCCGCCAAGGTCCAGTCCGCCCTCCTCGAAGCCATGCAAGAGAAGCAGGTCACTCTCGGGGGCGAATCTCACATTTTGCCTAAGCCCTTCTTCGTCATGGCCACTCAAAACCCGGTCGAGCAAGAAGGCACCTACCCTCTCCCCGAAGCCCAGCGCGATCGCTTCCTCTTCAAGCTCATCGTCGATTACCCTGCAGAACAAGACGAATACGAAATGATGCAACGCTGGGGACAAGTCACCCAAGCCCCAAAACTTGAAGCGGTATCCACCGGATCTGAGCTCCTCGAACTCCGCCAGGAAGTAGATGGAGTTTACGTTTCCGACGAAATTCAACGCTACATCATTTCCCTTGTCCGCGCCACGCGCCGCATCGCTAAAGGCGAAACCAGCGGCAAGAAGCTTCTTTCCTATGGAGCTTCGCCTCGCGCCTCAATCAGCCTCTACCAAGCCAGTCGAGCCCTCGCATGGCTCCGAGGGAAAGACCATGTGACGCCCAGCATCATCAAGGACGTTTTCCTCGACGCGATGCGCCATCGCGTCGGTCTCACTTACGAAGCCGAAGCCGAAGAAATCACAGAAGACGACGTTCTAAAGAACATCCTAGAAAAGACCCCCACCCCTTCCTAAGCAAAACGTAGCGGATCTCGAGAGAGATCCGACAAACCGAAGCAGAGACCCGACCACAAACCCATCGCCGCTCAATGCCATCCAATATCCGAAATCAGGATACCGCTTCCAGCCTCGCCGCCTCCATCGCGATGCTCAGGAAGCTCGAATGGCAAGTACGGCATACCATCGAGAGCACCCTTGCCGGAGAATACAAATCCTCTTTTCGCGGCAAAGGCATGGAGTTCGACCAAGTCGTTAAGTACGAATTCGGCGACGACGTCCGCGACATCGATTGGAACGTAACCGCCAAACTCGGCGAACCCTACCGCAAGAAGTTCGTAGAGGAACGCGAAATCAACCTGATCCTTCTCTTCGAAGACACTCCCTCGCTCCAATTCGGTTCAGGCGAAAGATCCAAACGCGAAGCGCTCCTCGAACTCGCGAGCCTTCTCATGCTCCTGAGCGCCGTCAACGGCGACAGAATTTCCCTGATGTACGCCTCGCCCGAAGGCTACGACTACGCGCGATCTGCCAACGGAAGAGGGCGCATCATGCACGCCGCCGCCAATCTCATTGGCAAACCCGCTCCCGACCCGCTCGGCGAACAAGAAGCTTCGATCCCTTGGCGTTACCTCACCAAAGCCGCTCCTCGACACAGCATCTTCGTATGGCTCGGCGACCACAGTCGTATCCAAACCCCGGATGCATGGAAAATCATCCGCAAACGCTACCAACCGGTCGGATTCCGAGTCGAGGACCCCTGGGAACGCCAACTTCCTAAGTCCGGCAAGCAAGCCGTATACGACCCCACAACGGGCGACCTCTACACGCTCTCCTCGTCCTCCGCAGCTCAGCGGGACGCCCACCAGGCTTGGAATGCGAAGCGGGACGCGTTCTTCAAGTCGCATTTCCCTAGCAATGCGGACAGGCTTACCCTCCAAGCAGGCGAGAACGCCTTGGACGCAGTCATCCAGCTCTTCCAAAATCGAATCAGGAGAATGTCGCATGTTTGAGATTACAGCAGGCGAATACACTCTAGCGGAACCTCTTTGGCTCCTCCTGCTCGTTATTCTGCCTATCATCGCCTGGCTCCGCGGACGCCGCGCCGTATCCGCAATCATACTACCTTTTTCAGGAGCATGGCGACGCTCCGCATTTTCAGGCAGCTCCCGCATTGCAACGATCCTCGCCTTTGCAGGCATCGCAGTTGTGATCTTCGCCATGGCGCGTCCTCAGCTCATCGAAGCCGAAAGCCACACCAAAAGCAAAGGCTACGACATCATTCTATGCCTCGACCTCTCTGGTTCGATGCTGGCTGAAGATTACACAGCCGCCCTCACACGCAACAAGCGCCTTGCGGCCGTCAACCCCGTCGTCACCGCCTTTAGGGAAAAGCGCAGCAACGACCGCATCGGCTTGGTAGCCTTCGCCGGAAGAGCCTACACTGTTGCCCCTCTCACTTTCGACCACGAATGGCTTTCGCGACAAACAGATCGACTAAAGACTGGACTCATTGAAGAAGAAGGAACCGCAATTGGAGACGCCTTGGGCGTAGCCATTTCTCGACTACAAGAAGGAGCAAAGGAAATGGCTGGCGAACGAGAAGGTGCCTTCATTATACTCCTCACAGATGGTGAAAACAACGGAGGTTCGATAGATCCCAATGTCGCCGCCGAGCTAGCGGCTGATTCGGGAATTCGCGTTTTCACCATAGGAGCGGGACGAGAGGGTCCCGTCAATTTCCCGGTCTTCAACGAAGAAGGTGAGCGCATCGGAACGGATCGCATGATTAGCCGCTTCGATGAACGGGGTCTGCGAGTCATCGCAGACAAAACCAATGGTCAATACTTCAGAGCCGAGTCTTCTTCAACAATCGAAGACGCCTTCGATGCCATCGACCAACAGAGCAAAATCGAATTCGAAGTGAACGAATTCACCTACACTACCGAGCTCTTTCCCTACTTCGGAATCGCCGGAGGATGCATCGTCTTCATGGGGTCTCTCCTTACAGGTCGAGCCGGAAAGGAGGCGCTCTCGTGAGTTTCGAAAATCCAACTTGGCTCTATGCAATCAGCCTTCCGCTTGCCTATTGTATTCTAAGTTTACTTACAAGAGCCAAGGCCGGCGCAAACCTTGGTCGGTTGAAAACCAAACACGTTCAAGCGGGTCTAGGCGGCATAAGCAAGATTAGCCGCGCCAGACGCCGTCCCGCCAAGCTTTTGCTCTGCCTTTCTCTTGCCCTTCTCATTGTCGCGCTCGCTCAACCACGCTGGGGTACAATCGATCGCACCGTCTTCAAACGTTCACGCGAAGTCATTATCGCAATGGACTTGTCCAAGAGTATGCTGGCCGAAGACATCAAACCCAACCGCCTCGAACGAGCGAAACTTGTAGTCTCCAGCATGCTGAACGATCTCCAAGGCGAAAGCGTGGGACTCGTCGTTTTTGCAGGCACCGCCTTTCTGCAGAGCCCCATGAGTCCCGACTATCAAATCCTCCGCGGTTTTCTCCAGGAGATTTCTCCGGACTACATTCCCCAAGGGGGCACGAACTACGGTGAAATGATCGAAGCCGCTCTCGATTCCTTCAAGCAATCCGACGGACAAGCGGACCGTTTCCTCATCGTCATCAGCGACGGCGAAAGCCTCGACGATTCATGGACCGAATACGTGGACGAGCTCAAAAAAGAAAACGTGAAAGCTCTCTGCCTTGGTTTCGGCACCCAAGCGGGTTCCCTCATACCAGATGGTGAAGGCGGTTTCCACAAAGGCCCCGATGGCGCAGTCGTTCTCACCAAACTCGAATCGGAATCCCTCAAACAACTCGCCCAAGCCACCAACGGAATCTACAAAGAAGCAGCCGTATGGGTAGACCTAAAAGAGCTAATCGAAGAAACCATCAAATCAGGAAAAGCGGGACTCGCGGGGGAAACTCGAGAATCCTTTCAAGTGGAACGCTACCACTACTTCCTCGCTCCCTCGATCCTACTAATGCTCTTCGCCCTCTACCGAGAATTTCCCTCTCTACCCAAACCCCGTACAATCAAGCCCAAGCATGCCTAGATCTAAACAGATAGCGGCCGAATTCCAGGCGACCATCGGCGACGCGATCCGCAATCGCGTTCTGCAATTCGCTTTTATCGCCTCGATCACCGCAAGCGCTCTTTCCCAACCCAGCTTCAACTCCAACCCGCAACTCCCTCAAGGCCATCCGCCTCCAGGCATGCAAATGCCCGCTCCGCAAGCCCCCGATCCATCGCTGCTCTCCGCCCACATCGCTGGCATCGCAAGCAAAGACGTCCCCACCGCTGCTGACTTCGCCCAAATGGCCCAGCTGACCATCGACTACGGCATGCCGATGAAGCAGCAAGGACAGCTCCCTGATCCGCGCATCGTCTACGACGCCATCGAAGCCGTAACCGTCGGCGAAGAACTCAACAACCTCGCTGCCGACTGGTACAACATGCGTCAGCAACTCTACGACCTCCTCGAAGAGCCGCCCGAGCAAGACCAACAAAACCAAGAGCAAGAGAATCAGGACCAGCAAGACCAAGAGCAGCAAGAGGACCAGCAAAACCAACCCCAAGACCAAAGCGGGGAAGGACAGGAAGAGCAGCAGGACCCCTCTCAGCAAGAGCAGCAAGAAGGAGAAAACGGGCAGCAAAACCAAGAGCAATCTCAAGAAGGTCAACAGAACCAACAAGAAGACGGGCAATCGCAAGAGAACCAAGACCAACAGGGGCAAGGCCAGGACCAGCAGCAGCAATCGCAACAACAAAGCGAGAGTCTTGGAGATATGGATACGCCCGACGAACCGATACAAATCGATCAACAGCCCCAAGCAAGTCAGCAGCAAACCGAACAGATTGGCGGGGCCGAGCAAAAGGATCTAACCCAAGATCCCAAGCAAGCCAAAGCGCTGCAACTTCTCGACAAGGTGAAGCAGAAAGACGAGCCCTCTAGATTTTACATGCTCCTCCAAAACGACGAGCAGGAAGACGATCCGCAAAAACCTCAGAGTAAAAAGAAAGACTGGTAACCTCTGACCGTGAAAACGATTCGCTATATTACATTTCCCATCCTCGCAGCTCTGCTCGCCAGCGCAGCCCACGCTCAAAAAGTCTATTGGGTCCCCTCAAGCGGTACCCTTCAAGAGAGCAAGGCCAACCAGCTTCAGCTTCACTTCGAAGGATGCGAGCCGAGTGGAAACTTCGATCTACCCAATATCAGCGGGCTCAATGTTTACAATGCCGGCACCCAATCGCAAACGTCCATCATAAATGGACGCTACATGAGCAAGACCATCCGCAACTTCCGCGTTACTCCGGTCGATGTATCCAATGTATCAATACCCGCATTCTCGGTCGATACCGACAGAGGCCCTATTGATGTAGCAGCCGCTTCATTCAATGTCGTTG
>JBCCZW010000105.1:0-9610 GCA_039186805.1 Verrucomicrobiota bacterium | reverse complement strand
CCAAAGCCAGATTCCGAACAATTCGAGGGGACATTGTTTGTGGACAATTCTCAGGTTGCTGTGGATTCCATCTCTTCAGACAAGGCATCGCCTGCTCGAAGAGCGATGGCTCGCGAGGAGCTGAATCGCTTGAAGGTCGCAATAGCCGAATTGCCTGAGCGCACGCGGGTCGCGGTAGAGATGCACCGCCTCGGTGGCTTTAAGCTCAAGCAGATTGCCGCTCACCTTGGCATATCGATCTCGCTGGCCCAGCTCTTGGTGACAGAGGGGATCTCGCATTGTCATGATCGCTTACACGAGGATGAGAAGTAATTTCGCCTTTGGCTTGGAAAAACCTGAATCTTATTCGTTAGGAAGTTAAAGACTTGCGTCGCTTGTCTCCGAATCCTCTTTATCACATTCCTAGCGAAAATGCGCTAGATTCCCTATGTCCAATGACTCACATTCATCGGCTGCCAAAGCGGCCAGCAGGAAAGCCGCCGAGTGGTCTGTGCTGTTGAATGACGATCCTGAAGATGCCGCGCTTTTAGCTGAATTCGAAAAATGGGTGAACAGCGACCCTCTGCATCGGGATTCTTGGGAGCGTATTCAAAGTACCTATACGAAGATAGGAGGACTTGAAGCGACTACTACGGGAAGTTGGCCTGAACGCGAGACCTTGGAGCTTGCGGAGAATTTGGAGACGTCTTTTGAAGTTTCGCGTTGGTGGAAGCGGGGAGCGGGAATAGGCTTGGCGGCGAGTATCGCGTTTTTCTTTTTGCTGGATATTTGGGTGCTTAACGCGGATTTTTCAACCTCTACTGCTGAGCAAAGCGAGCTGACTTTGGAAGATGGCAGCCTGATAGCGTTGGCTCCTGAGAGCGCTCTAGACGTGGATTTTTCCGAATCGGTTCGCCGCGTTCACCTACTGAGAGGGGATGCGTATTTCGAGATATCGCGAGACGAGAAGCGTCCCTTTCAGGTGGAAGCCGGGGGAAAGCGGGTGACGGTCTTGGGTACTGCGTTCGAGGTGACTCACTCTGGCAGCAGCGTTGTGGTGAGCGTTTTCCATGGGGAGGTAAGGGTGGAAGACAAGGAGGCTGAGTCACCGCGATCAGAGAATCTTTTAATTGGGGATCGGTATTCAATGTCTGAAGACAAGCCTGCAGTTCGCAGCAAAGTGGTTCCGGAAGACATTGCTTCTTGGAGAGAAAATATGTTGGTGGCTCAAGAGCTGCCTATATCGGAAGTGGTGGATGCTTTGCGCGGATATCACAGCGGGAGTATATTAGTCTCCGATTCGCTTTCGAGTCAGCGAGTCACCGGTTTGTTTAAGTTGGACGAGCCAATCGAGACCCTAAGGGGAATTGCGCTTTCTCATGATGCGACAGTCAAGCAGCTCAGCCCTTGGATTGTGATAATGAGCGACTGAAGCGTACTAGCGAAAGCGCGAGTCGCGTCTCTCTGGCAAGAAGCGTGGAGGGACTTTTTCCGTTTTCTTTTGGAAAAGCGAATAGCTCACCCGTTTCGGAAGTTAGAGGGGGCGAATCATCCCTCTGACTCGCTATGTTCGCTTATTCAAACTCAACTAAATCCATAACCGCTCACGCGCTTGGACGCATCGTCTCGGCTGTCGCCTGCGTTGGAATGCTTTCTGTGATCATACTGCAATCCGCATCGGCTCAAGCCGGCGCTGGATCCAAGCGTGACTTCGATATTCCCGCTCAATCGCTCAATACCGCGATCATAGAGTTTGGGAAGCAGGCTGGTTTGCGAGTTTCCGCGAAGTCTTCCATCCTCCAGGGGAAGAAGTCCGAGGCGGTCTCCGGTAGCTTGAGCGTTGAAACAGCGATTTCTAGGCTGCTTGCTTCAGCTGATCTCGATTACGAAATAGGCGGGAGAATGGTGACTTTGACCCAGTCGTCGCGTAACGACGGCGTGATTCAATTGGCGGATATTACGATCACGGGCGAGAAGTTAGGGCGTGACCTCATGCAGACGAATACTTCCGTAACGGTTCTTGACGCTTCCCAAATAGAGTTTGGCGGCGATCAAATCATACAGGATCTATTTCAGCGCACAGCTAATCTTTTCGGTACTCGCGACGAGACTTTTTCGATTCGCGGCATAGAGTCTAGCGGCACCGGTTTCGCCTCCACTCCGCTCGCCAGCGTGTATATAGATGGCGTGCAAACCACTTTCAATCAGCTCGGCCGAGGAGTTGGCTCGGTCTTCGATGCCGAGAGCGTGGAAGTATTGCGCGGTCCGCAGAGCACTAACTTGGGTGGAGCTGCGCTCGCGGGGGCGGTGATTATGAAGACGAAAGATCCAACTTTCTACCGCGATACGAAGTTGCAGCTTGGGCTTGCTGATTACGACAGTTTGGACTTCGCGGTTGCCCATGGCGGACCGCTCAGCGAGACCTTTGCCTACCGCTTTGTTTTGGATTACGACAAGACGGATGGATTTATTGAAAATCCCGTTCGCGATGCCGACGACACCGACTTCGTCGATACCACGACGGGTCGCGTCAAGTTGCTTTTTCAGCCGAAGGACGGCAACTTCAGCGCTTTGTTTGCCTACACGCGTTACGAGGGCGAAAGCGGCGAGAATTTCGTCTGGAATCCTACGGAGCTGGAATTCGTCAGCGAGTCGGTTTTCAAGGATACCGTTGAGATTGATCAAGATATGTTTAGCTTGGAGTTGAGGCGCAAGCTTGGCGAAAATCTTGAGCTTACTTCAATCAGCTCGGCGAATGATTTCACGAGTACCTTTACGCAGAACCGTGTTATTGGGAGTCTGCCTCCCGATCCTTCATTTCTTACGGTAGGGAGCGTGATCGACGAGATATACTCTCAGGAGATTTTTCTCAATTTTGAAAACGCCAAATGGAACTCGGTCGTTGGCCTTTATTATAACTACAAGGATCGCCAGCGCCCGCAGAGGGGATCGGAAGATCACGTGACAGTGTCCGAAAACAACTCTTCTGAAATGTATACGAGCGTTGCCCTATTTGCCGAAGCGGATTATCGTATCAGCGAAAAGCTGACGGCTACTCTTGGAGCCCGCTACGAGACCAACCAATCTGATTACGAAGACCTGCTTGCCGGGGTCGGCGATAGCTCGGACGACAGCGCATTTATCGGCAAGGCCGCGCTGCGATACGAGATCGATAAGGATCAGATGATTGGCTTTACCTTTTCTCAGGCCTATCGTCCTGGTAGCGTCGTCCCTGCGGTAGTGGGCGGGACGTTCTTCGGAACGGAAATCGACCCATACGATCCAGAGTTTCTCGACAACTACGAACTTACTTATCGGGGAAGCTTTTTAGACGGCAGGCTTTCGGTGGATGCTAACTTGTATACTCTGAAATGGGACGACAAACAGACTCTCGCCTTTTCGTTTTTCCCAGTGTTTACGGCTTCGCTGGACAATGCGGGAGAAGCTGAGTCCGAGGGGGGAGAATTAGCCCTTAACTTCAACGCCACGGAAAACTTGGAACTCTACGCCGAAGTGGGAATCGCCGAGGGTGAGTACATCGAATATAAGGCGGGGGCTTTCGGGGATCTGAGCGGAAACGAGTTCGAAGGCGCTCCTCAGGAAAATTACGTATTCGGTTTTCAGTATACATGGGATGCCCTTGCGGTGGGGGCGAATGCCGAATACGTTGGGCGGTACTTCACTAACGCTCAAAATGATGCCGTTATTCCGAGCCGGACAGTGGTGGATTTTGCAGCCAAGTATCGGTATTCGGAAAACCTTTTGTTCACGCTCTACGTCGATAATCTGTTCGACAAGCGCTACACTACGAACCTTGGATTCGCGAGGTTGCTGACTCCGGATTCCACCGAGCGACAAAATCAAGGCTCCTTGGGATCCCCGCGACTGATCGGTCTAAAAGCGAATTACGAATTCTAATCGAACGACGATTTCCTGGTTTTCAAATTTAGCTGAGATCAGCGCCCGGATGAGATAAGCGAAGGCTCAGGGGTTTCGGGCAAGCGAGGGGTTTTCCAGGTTTGGCGAGTATGAGATTGCGTCTCATTTCCAGCTTGAATTTGCCGTAGCTTCTTATTGGCTGCGAAGGGTGAAACGTTCTCCAAACAAATCCACTTCTGAGGTTGCTTATGGCGGATGAGGCGTCCGAAGAGGGTTTGGATGCTGAAATGCGACCTTTTGGATCGCTGAGGGTCCCGCATTACGATGAGTTGAAAGGTTTCTTCCAACAACGGGTTTACGGGCACCATGACGTCGAGGATTTGACGCAGGAGACCTATGCTCGCTTTCTTGGTTGGTGGTCAGGGCCGCGCTTTGAGTACCCGCGTTCGTTGCTTTTTCGCATCGCGCGCAATCTGCTGACGGACCGGGTTCGCCGCGCTAATTTTCGGAAAGAAGAAGCTGCGGATCTTTCCCTTTTCGAAGATTTGGCGGTCAATGAGCAGAATCCTTGCGAGCGAGCGCGGGCGAAAGAAGAGCTTCAACTGGCTCGGGAAACCGTGGATCGACTGCCGAGGCGTTGTCGAGAAGCGTTTATCTTAAGCCGTTTTGGAGGACTTAGTAATCCGGAAATCGCGAAGCATCTCGGAATATCCCGCAGCACGGTCGAAAAGCATATTATGGCTGCGATCTCGGCGGTACGCGATTCTCTGGATACGGATTAGGCTGGTTGGGCAGGAGTCCGCTCTGCTAATATTTTTTATGAGTGACTAGAGGGGGCTGAGGGTCAAAACGTTATCCTCTTGTAGGACTTCATAATGGAGACAGGACCCGAAAGAGAGGATTTGGAAGAAGAGATCAAGGACGCTGCCGCGAGATGGGTTATGCGGCGAATGGACTATCGGAATCGGAGGGGGGCTCGCGAGCGCTCTTTTCGTAGCTGGCTGGAGGCTCGCGAGGAGCATGAGGAGGCCTACCGAGAAGCGGAGAGAGCCCTTGAGCGGATGGAGAGTCCGGGCGTTTTCGAAGACAAAGAGGTGGGTGAGGTTTTGGCTGCCTACCAAAGTGAGAGGCAAAGCGAAACCTACTTTTTTTGGCGGTATGGGTCTGTGGCCGCTGCCGCTGCGATCGTCTTTGCCCTGTTTGCCTTTGGGACTTTTGATTTCGGCGAGGAATTTTCGACCCAGGTTTCCGAGCAGCGCGAAAATCGACTTGCAGATGGAACTTTGGTTTCAATGGATGCCGGCACGCGTATCCGTTTTTTTGATAACGAGTTAGAGCGAAGAGTCGTTTTGATGGAGGGAGCCGCAGTATTTGATATCGCGAATGGCGATCCGCGTCCTTTTTCGGTCGAGGTTGGGAATACGGTTATCCGCGATATTGGGACCGTTTTTTCCGTGAAGAAACGCGAGGGAATCGGAGGAGATTATGGCGTAGACGAGTCGGTGGAAGTCGCAGTGGAGGAAGGAATCGTAGATGTTTTTTATGCGCCGGCAGTGGACCGGCGGTTTTTGCGCTTGAATGAAGGCCAGCGGGTTGCGTTGCCGGTGGATGCTCCGAGCGATATGAAAGCTGAAGCTTCAATTGAAATGCTGATGAAAGACGGTTTTGCAACTTGGCGAGAAGGGCGCATCCATTATGATGACCGTCCATTCGCTGAAGTTTTAGCCGACCTGCAGCGTCGCTATTCTGGTGAAATTTCAATCAACGATGTCGAGTTGGCTGCGATGAAGGTATCGGGTACCTTGAGCGTGGATCGACTTGAGGAAGCGCTTTCTGCTTTGCAACGGATTTTGCCCTTGGAAATCGTTGAATTCAGCAGGGACCAAATAATCCTGAAGCGGTCTGGCGAATCGTAGGTGTCCGCTTTTTGGCCTGGATTAGTAAGCCAGGCGAGACTTACCGATTCCCAGCTTTTCTTATGTAGATGCTGAGTCGGGGGCATCTTAGCGATGGGATCTCGTTTTTTTGCGAAATTCATGGAGGAGGCAGTAGGCTTGCGCGTTAGCAACCCGAGCGGCTCATCTGCCGCGCTCCACCTTATCAAAACGGCCATGATGCAAACACTATTCACCAGGAACATACACCTCGGCAGAGTCGCCTTGTTCTTTTTCGCAGCGACCCTTGCCCTTGCTTACCCGCTTTCTGCTCAGGAGAGCGGAGCGACATTTGTATTCGATCAAAGTTCGCAGCCCTTGAAAGACTCGATAAAAGAGTTTTCCGAAACGACCGGGATAGACGTCGTCTCTCGCGGGTCTTGGCTGAGAGGGAAGGATGCCCCGAGCTTACGTGGCGAATACACGGCAGGTCAGGCTTTGGGAGTTTTGTTGGAAGGCAGCGAGTTGAAATTTGAATACACCAGTTCTAATACCATCGCGATAACGTCGCCACTCGCTTCTTCGGACCTTTCGTTTGCTCGAGGCAATGATGCAAATGGGGACGAAGTCCTCGATCTTGATAAAGTCACTCTTGTTGGTACTAAGATCGAACAATCTCTCCAAGATCTCGAAGCCTCCGTTGAGGTCTTTACCATTAAGCGTTTGGAGCGCGAGCAGATCACGGTCTTATCTGAGCTTCTCCTCAAAGCGCCGAACGTTTCTTCAGTCGGAGGGGCGGATCAAGATTTCACGATTCGAGGTATCGGTCGTCGTGGCGTTACATTCGGGGGCCAGGGCGTTACCTCTAATGTCTACGTTGATGGGTCGCCTATCACTACCCTCAATCTAAACCGTGGTCCGGTGGGGCTATGGGACGCTGAGCAAGTCGAGGTCTTGCGCGGTCCTCAATCGTCTGTCCAGGGTCGCAATGCGCTGGCTGGCTCGATTGTGATTAATACGGCGGATCCGACGTTTGAGCCGGAGGGCAAATTACGCGTGACCTATGCGGAGAGTGACACCTATCAGGTTGCGGGCGCTTTTAGTGGGCCGATTATCGAAGGTTTGCTCGCGGGGCGCATAGCCGTAAGCTCTGAAAGCTCGGACGGGTTTTTGACCAACTCAGTCCTCGGGGGGGCGGACTACAACGAATCCGAGAATCTCACTTTTCGTGGTAAGCTTTTGCTGTCTCCGGAAAACCAACCCAACTTTTACGCGAAGCTGACTCTCGATGTGAATGAGTCGGAGGATTTTGGTGAAGATAGTATTCGCGTGATCGCTCCTGACGATTTGGATGATCCTGGTTTCAGCGATTTTGACCCGAGGGCTCGCGTATCGGCCAGAAATCAGATTCTCGGCAATGACAATGAAGGATTCAGAGTTGTGAGCGAAACGGGTCTCGATTTCACGGAAGACCTGACGGGTCGCCTCTTTATAACCTACGAAGATTACTCCACCCTCAGGACCTTCGGCGATGAGAATGACGTTCTTCGTTTCGATGGTTACACGGCAAACCAATTCGATGAAACCAATTACTCGGTAGAGCCGCGGCTCGAGTTTGAATCTGCTAATATTAAGGGCCTCGTAGGGGCCTACTTCTTCCACCAGGATCGGCAGAATGACAACAATACGAGCACGAACTTGCAATCTGCAGCCAGAGATGCGGCGGGTCCTTTGAGAGACCTTGTTTCCGTCACTCCGCCGGAGACGCTTTTGGTCGCTCGGAATGTCGGTAAGTTCGATACCGAGAACTACGCATTGTTTGGCCAGTTCGATTGGCAAATCGGCTCTCGATGGACCCTCGGAGTGGGCGCGCGATATGATGTGGAGGATTTTATGGAAAAGGAACGCATCTCTACAACAGGGGTAGATAACCCCAATAGTGTGATCACTTTGCCAGCCGCTATCTTGGGCTTACCTAGTTTTGACCCGATCATGCTTCCTTCTTCTCAGGCTGTGACACTGTTCTTCGGCGCGACAGACCAGCCTTTAACGTCCGCTGATTTCGAAGCCTTTTTGCCGAGGGTTTCACTTACCTACGAGATTGATGAGAACAGTTCGGTGTTTCTTTCACTTGCTCGCGGCTATCGCGCAGGGGGAGCGTTTACCGCTATTGAGCAGAATCCCGGCGGAACTGGATTCACGCAGTTTATCGGTCAATACGATCCTGAATATCTGGATACAATTGAGATCGGTACGCGAAATGTGTTGCTCGAAGGCCGAATGACCCTGAATGCCAACATCTTTTACTCGAAGTACAAAGATCAGCAGGTAAGCGTTGACGGTTTTGACCCGTCTCGGGCGGACGACAATCTCGTCGTCAATGCGGGGGAAAGCACTCTTTACGGGGCTGAATTTATCGTTGATTACGACCTTAACGAAGCCTTTGACGCATACCTCTCGGTTGGACTCCTTGAGACTGAATTCGACGATTTCCCATTTGCAGAGGACGCTAGCGGAAATCCTTTGAATCCGGGCGATCCAAGCTTCTCAAACATCGCCGGAGACGAATTCCGGGGAGCGCCGAACCTGACCGCGACCCTTGGCATCAACTGGGTATCCGAGAATGGCCTTTTTGGAGATGCTAGCCTCAGCTACACCGGTAGAACCGAGTCTACGGTTCCTAACATCAGCAACGAAGACTTGCGTCAGGCATTAACCAACATCGGCGCGGATCCAAATTTGGCGGGGAACTACACGCCGACCGGAGAAACGCGAACCGATCTGACCGGACGGTTTGGCTGGAGCAATGAGCGTTACCAACTTTACGTGTTTGGTTCGAATCTTTTGGATGAGGACAGCTATACATCGAGGACTTTTGCTACGGTGAGTTCGTTAACAGGCCAACTGAGCCTAACGGATCCGAGCTTCACCGTTCAGCGGCCCCGATTGCTAGGCGTCGGAATGGATGTGAATTTCTAGGAGGGCGCAGCGACTGCGGAGGACGCTTCTTTAGGCTTTATTCAGCTGCAGGTCCGTTGTCTCGTCGCTTGCGGCGAGTCGAAGGTCGAAGT
Source organism: Verrucomicrobiota bacterium (assembly GCA_039186805.1). Taxonomy (GTDB): domain Bacteria; phylum Verrucomicrobiota; class Verrucomicrobiia; order Opitutales; family Opitutaceae; genus JBCCZW01. Next base: position 807 of record JBCCZW010000105.1, on the reverse strand, counting down.
GATTTGCAGCCATCTCTTAATTCAGCGGCTCTGTTGCTTCAAAAACCGAGCATTGTTTGCGCGATACATTTCGACCGTATAACCGATTGGTGAGGTTCGGACAGCCATCGAAGAGTTCTCTAGAAGCTTAATTTAGAGGTTCAAAAATTGCTCTAAATCAGAGTTCTGAGGAAGCGAGAGAATCTGCAGGAAGGCGCGGAAGGGCCCCTACCGTCCAGTCATCAGAGTGCCAGATCGCATAGGCTTGCATTGCTCGGGTACGGAGGGTTTGGATGACAGGATCGAATCTTTAAGAAAAGACCAGGGCGATAGCGAGGCGCTTGAGATTTATCAAGCCCACCGTGCGACGTTGATCAATTATGCCCGTCGGTTCGTTGGCGATGCTTCGCGGGCGGAAGATGTAGTGCAAGAGGCTTGGCTGCGGTTCGATAGAGCTATGAATAAGCAGGCGCCGGTCGATCCCGCCGGTTTCCTGTATCGGGTGGTTCGAAACTTGGCGATCGATAGCGGGAGGAAATCTCAGAGAGAGGAGCGCGTCATCTCATTTGGCGGAGCAGAGTCCGATTCTGTTTTGGAGTCGAATGCTCCTTCGATAGAAAGGTCCCTGCAGGCTCGTGAAGATCTGCAACGGCTCTGGGAAGCCTTGGACGAGTTGCCGGAGCGTACGCGAGAAGCGATCAAGATGCGACGCCTCGAGGGGCTTAAGTTAAAGGAGATCGCCGCTCGCATGGATGTTTCCGCTCCGTTCGTGCACCAAATAATTGCTGCGGGTTTAGCCCATTGCCGACGAAAGATGCGAAATGACTG
>JBCCZW010000104.1:0-9615 GCA_039186805.1 Verrucomicrobiota bacterium | reverse complement strand
TACAGGGCACTTTGGGTAAACGGCTCGTCAAAGTGGTGGTTTGCGATTGCGATGGGGAGCCGATTAAGAAGAAAGCGGCATTTATTCGACTCTTGGCTAGGGTTTTGAGCGTATTTACCCTCGGAGTGGGTTACTTGATGGTATTTTTTACGGATCGTCATCAGACATTACATGACAAATTATCCGGAGCGATTGTCGTTCTAGATGATTAGCGCGTCTTTCGCGCCGAAGGACTAGACATTTTATTCTGTTCACCTCAGTTTTTACAAAATCAGTTAGCTCAAAGCACATGTTCGTTCGAAAAACGCTCTCTTCAGTTGCCTTAGTTTTCAGTTTCTCCCTTATCTCTACCCTGTCTCTCGCGGCACGGCCGGAAGTGATTCAAACACTTACGGGATTTAACCGACCGGTTTCGGCGAAGTTCAACGCTGATGGCACGAAGCTCTACGTTGTGAATCGGGCGCGCGGGGAAGTGGGGGTGACTCGCCATGAAGGTTCGGTGAGTATGGTGACTGTGGACAAGGACGGAAAGATGGGGCGTCCGAATCACCGTTTCGTTACTCGCTTGACGGGGCCTACTGATTTGGCGGTCTCGCCAATCAGTTTTGGGAAGATCCCGAGAGGCGCGGTTTTCATCGTGACGGGAACGCCTTTGATCCAGACGGAGTCGGGTCGAATTACGAAGGATGCTTCTCAGGAGTTTATCGGGCTTGTGATCGCGGATGCGAATACGGGGCAGACCCTGCAGCGAATCGATCTGAGTCCCAAGTCGAAGTTAAAACTGCAAAGCGCTCATTCCTTGGTTTCGCCTAGCTCGATCGAATTCGACTCGAAAGGCAATTTGTACATTGGCGATACGGGTATTGGGGGTCATTTGTTTCAGCCGCGGGTTCAAGGGAAGTCTCGGATTTGGAAGATCGATCGCCGGGGCGTCATGGATCTGGTTGCTGGAATTTCGCCGACTGATGTCAAGCCGATCGGTTTGACGAGTCTTCCGGGGGCGATGTGCTATGACTCGAAGAGCGATTCTATCTTCTTTATCACCAACCACAATCAAGGCGCGCCTTCCGGTTCTGTTTTCAAGGTGCCTGCTATGAGTTTCACCAACATGGCGTCGATGCAGACGATCGTTCGCGAGTTGCCTGCTTTATCAGGTTTGAAAATCAGTCCTCAAGGGCGCGTTTTGATGGTGTCGAATTCGGGCGAGTTGCTTTTGCCCAAGGGACGCAAGGATTCTCGCGAGATTCGTTTTCGTCCGCCGAGACGTTTTACGACTCCCGGCAAGTTTGGCATCGCTACGAATTCTGGCGGAGAGGTCATCTTGGCGATTCCCGAAGAAGGAAGCGATGCGGGCGTCAATAAGGGACAGAGTTTGCAGGTGGCCAAGTTGTCGTCTGAGTACTAACGGATTTAAGAGGGATGAGGATTGGGAGGAGAGGACTAAGGAGCGATGCTGTAGGATGCGTTTTCGCGTTGATCGCATGTCTTGTTCTCACGGCAGGAGCTTTGGCGAGCGCGAAGCCGTGGCCTCACGAACGCAGTAGGCTAGAACCCGACGAGCGGATAAGTTGGGGAAAGCTGGAGAACGGTTTTCGCTATGCTTTGTTGCCCCACGACCATTCTCCAGAACGGATCTCGATGCGTTTGGTGGTGGAGGTAGGTTCGCTTGATGAAAGAGAAAGCGAGCGGGGCTTGACTCACTTTGTGGAACACATGGGATTTGAGGGCACGACGCACTTCGAGCAAGGGCAGTTGTTCAGCTTTTTCCAGAAGTTGGGGATGAGTTTCGGGGGTGACGTGACGGCTTTCACTTCCTACGACCACACTATTTATCATCTGGAGTTGCCGAGGAATCAGGAGTCGCTGATACAACAGTCGCTGCTTTTGTATCGAGATTTCGCGGACGGAATCGTATTTGATCCAGCTCGAATCGAAAAGGAACGAGAGATCATTTTGCGGGAGAAGCAGGCCCGCGATACGCCCAGTTCGCGGATACAGCTTGAGGGTTTGGAGCAGGTCTTCGACGGTACGATGCTGCCGGAGCGGAGTCCGATCGGCTTGGAGCGGGTGATTCGAAATGTTTCGCGAGAGGAGCTGCTGGCGTTTTACCGCGAGTGGTACCGGCCCGATCTGATGACGCTTTTCGTGGTGGGAGATTTCGATCCAGAGCAGATGGAAACCATGATCGAAGACCAGTTTGCTTCGCTGGTGAAACCAAAGGGAAAGCCCACACCGCGCGTTTTAGGGAAATTGGCGAAACCTAAGTTGCAAAAGATAAAAATCGTCACTACTGAGGGAGTGGATCGGCTGCAAATCGACGCGTCCCGCGCGTGGGAGGAACGTCGTAGCGGCGACAGCGAGCGCTTAAGGAAGATGGACTTTCAGCGGGACTTCACGACTGAGATGATCAATCAGCGTTGTCGCCGCGCGATTGACGGCATACACGAGGACTTCGCGGATTATGAAGTGTTTCTCGGTTATCCGATGGCTCAGTTGAAGATTAGCGTAAATGGGGATGCTTTGGCGAACGGCGTGGTCTGGATAGATCGGATATTGCGCCAGGCGGGACAATTCGGTTTTGGCGAGGATGAAATTGAATCTCAGAAGGTGGAATGGAGAAAAGGCAATAGCAAGTATGTCGCTCGTTTTAATTCGGCCGAGCCACAGGAGTTGATTGGCGAGCTAGTCTACAATGTATTGAATGATCGGGTACAGTTGAGTCCGGAAGAGACCCAAGAGATGTATTCGAGGTTCTTGGACGAATTTTCCAGCAAGGATGCCAAGAAGGCCTTTCGGGATGTTTGGAAACGGAAACAGTTTAACTATTTGGCGGCAGGCGATTTGTTTTTCGATGCTCCCGATCGTTGGCTAGGAGATTTGCTGCGACTGGAGCAGCAGTACAAAGTGTCTCCTTATGTGGCGGAAAAGAAGCGAGAAATGTTCTTTACTCCTTTAGGCATGGAAGGAACGGTGGTGGAGGGTTGGGAGATTGATGGGATTGATGCGAAGACTTTTCGTTTTTCGAACAATGCTCTGCTGACCTTCATGAAAACGCCGTACGCGCAGGGAGAGGCGAATGTCATGGTTAAAGTCGGCGGGGGTTTGCTGGACTTTCGAACGGCGAATCCGGCGTCTCATGCGTTGGCGATTTCTAGCATGTTTCGGAGTGGAACGCCGTATCACGATACGGAGGAAATCTATTCATTCATGAGGGATACCTTGGGCGGGTTTACTTTGAGCAATCAGGATCATGATGCGTTCACCTTCCAAGCCCAAGCGGACGAAGAGGGGATCGAGAATTTTCTGAAGGTTGTATCTGAATTCTTGTTACGCCCAGATATTGAAGAGGATGCATTTGAGGTTGCGAAGTCGAAATCCTTGCAGGGTCTGAGAATGGAGCCGGATGGCTTGATGGCGGGTTATCGAGAGTTGAACCGCATGCTTTTCCCGGATATGCCTCATTTCCATTTTCCGACGATCAGCGAAATGGAATCGGCTCAACGAGAGGATTCTGCGAAGTGGCTTGAGGAGGCGTTCTTGGAGGGATACTTGGAAGTCGTGATCGTGGGAGATCTTGACGAGGAAAGAGCGAAGGGAATCGTTTCGCGAACGCTGGGCGCTTTGCCAAAGAGGGCGGCGGAGAAGCAGGATTTCTCAGATGAGCGGAATCTGAAGTTAGATATCGAGTACGGGACCGACCGCATCGAGTATATGTCGGGCAAAGGGGAGAATGCCGTTGCGGTGATTGCGTGGACGATTCTGGATGACGCTATGGATACGACGGAGGCGGATGCCTTGTACGTGCTTTGCCAGGTATTGGAAAACCGATTACATGAGGTGGTTCGCGAGAAGCTCGGGCAGAGCTACGCGCCGCGAGTGGATTATGAAAGCTATTTCGCCTACAAGAACTTCAAGCGGGTGAGGGTGGAAGTCGATTGCCTAAAAGAGGATGCGGAACCATTGTTGCAGGTGCTGTCGGGAATGATTGAAGAGTTGGCGAGCGAGAACGTTACGCAAGACGAGTTGGATCGGGCAATCAATCCGATGGAAGATAGCTTTAAGCAGGCATGGCGAGATAACTCCTTTTTGGCGGCGAATATTCTATATAGCGTCAACGACTATCCGGGATATGTGGAGCGTTCATTGGAGCTTACGAACGGTTCTCTTCGGAAGCTGACGCCGGAAGATCTGAGGAAGGCGGCAGCCCAATATCTGAGAAGCGAGAACTCATTGGCTGTAGCGATTGTGCCAAGAGGCGCTGAAGGCGTTTCGGAAGCAATGACGCGGGAGTCCGATGGCGCGAAACCGGCGTTGGCGAGGCCTTAGGCGAGGCGTTCGATTTTGCGGTTGCCTGAGAAGGGGACGATACGTGTATTCGAAAAATGGATTTGCCTGCTGAATTAGGCTTGGTGGTTTTCGATCTAGACTTCACTTTCTGGGACGCAGGCGGCGTCTGGTGCGATTGCTTGACTCGTCCATTTTCGAAAAACAACGGGGGCGTTTTTGATGCGGTTGGGCGAAGAGTGAAGCTCTATGATGCGGTAGACCCGACGGTCTCCTTGCTGGAGGATGCGGGAGTGAAGATGGCGCTTGCGTCGAGGACTGATCAACCTGCTTGGGCGAGGGAGCTGATCGGGTTGCTGGACTATGGCGATCGCTGGGATTATGAGGAGATTTATCCGTCGTCGAAGGTTAGGCACTTTAATGCTTTGAAGGAGCGGAGCGGTTTGGAGTTTAGCGAGATGCTTTTCTTTGATGATGAGATGAGGAATATCGAAGAAGTGGGCGAGTTGGGTGTAAGAGTCGTTCACGTACGGAACGGATTTTCGGAGAGCGACTTTCGTAGGGGGCTAGAGCTGTTTTAGCGTTTCTAAGAGAGTGTTGAGAGGTGAATGGCGGCCTTGTCGGGTGTCGCTTTTGGGAGGGTCATCGGACTCACGTCCGATGTTACGTTTTCGACCTTGATGATGGGATGGTCATCGGACTCACGTCCGATGCTACACTTTGGACTTTGGGGATGGAATGGTCATCGGGCTTATGCCCGATGTTACTTAGGGCGCCGCTGTGCGGAAGGCTTTCATGAGGTCGAGGGCGACGTCGGCTTTGTTGAGAGCGTAGAGATGGATGCCGGGGACCTTGTTGGAAAGGAGGTCGGCGAGTTGCTCTTTGGCCCAATCGGCGCCGATTTGCTGCACGGCTTGAATGTCGTCTTGGACGGGAACGAGTTTGTCTTCCAGCGCCTTGGGGAGCTGCGAACCGCACATCTGAAGGATACGCTGTATTTGCTTGAAGGATACGACGGGCATCAGTCCCGGAAAAATGGGAATGTCGATGCCTCGTCCTCTCGCTTTTTCGACGAATGTGTAGAAGGCCGCGTTGTCGAAGAAGAGTTGCGTTGTAATGAAGGAGGCTCCCGCGTCGACTTTGATTTTGAGGTTGTCGAGATCTTTTTCGAGGTCAGCGGCTTCGGGGTGTTTTTCGGGGTAGCCGGCTACTCCGAGGCAGAAGTCTGGATGGCGATCTTTGATGAAGGAAACGAGGTCGGAGGCGTAGGAGAAGCCGCCTTCGGTGGCGACAAATGACTCTTGGCCTTTGGGCGGATCGCCGCGGAGAGTCATGATGTTTCGGTAGCCGTCGCTGTAGAATTCGTCGACGATTTCGCCGAGTTCCTCGCGCGTCGCCCCGACGCAGGTAAGGTGGGGCATAACATTGAGGCCCACCTCGTCCTTCATGACTTGGCTCACCTTTGCGGACCGGCTCCGGGTGGTACCTCCAGCGCCGTAGGTGACCGATACGAAATCCGGCTCAAGAGCATTGATTTCTAAGGCTGCTTGTTGGAGATCGGCGACGGCTTCTTCCGTTTTGGGTGGGAAAAATTCAACGGAGAGGAGAGGTTCAGCCTCGGAAATGAGTTGGGTGATGGGTGCTTGGCTTGGCATATATCAACGTATGTTGATTTGTTGATATGTTAAATTTGGAGTGAGGATCAATGCTTTTTTGTTATCGAGTTCACACTCGATGTTTCTTTTTTGAGGAGGAAGCTGCGGCTAGCATTGTTGTTCGGCGAGCGCTTGGGATTTTTCGGTTTTCAGTTTGAGTTGGCCGCAGGCGGCGGCGATGTCGTGGCCCTTTTCGCGGCGGATGGTGACAGAGACGCCGGCGTTTTTAAGGATTTCGTAGAATACGTCTTGGCGGCGTAGGCTGGGACGGACCCATTCCAGTCCATCGACTGTATTGTAGGGGATGAGGTTGACGTGGGCGCGGAGTTCGTTGGCGATTTCCGAGAGTCTTTCGGCTTGGTCGAGGGTGTCGTTGACTGCTTCGATGAGGATGAACTCGAGGGTAATCATGCGCCCTTTACTCTCGCCGTACTTCTTGATGGCCGGGATGAGTTTCTCCAGGGGGTATTTCCTGTTCACTGGCATGATTTGCTCGCGGACTTCGTTGGTGGCTCCGTGCAGTGAGACGGCGAGGCGGAATTGCTCGGGTTCTTCGGCGAGATCGAGGATTCGGGGAACGACGCCTGAGGTGGAGATTGTGATGCGGCGAGCGCCAAAGTTGAGTCCCCAAGGAGCGTTGAGAATGCGGAGGGCCGGGATAAGGTTCTTGTAGTTGGCCATGGGTTCGCCCATGCCCATGACGACGATGTTGTCGAAGGAGGCGATTTCCTCGGAGGCTCGTTCTGTCGTGGCGTCTTCTTGGCGGCAGACGTGGATGAGTTGGGAGACGATTTCGCCTGTGGAGAGGTCTCGTTTCCAACCGGCGAGGCCAGACGCGCAGAATTTGCAGCCGTAAGCGCAGCCGACTTGGGTGGAGATGCAGATGGTTTTGCGGGACTTTTCCTGACCGACGCCGATTTGAGGCGCGCGAATGACGACGGTTTCGATGAGCGATTTGTCGCCCATTCTGAGGAGAAGTTTTTCCGTTTCGTCTTTGGATCCACTAGAAAGTTCGCGGAAGGCGGGGGCAATATCGAAGTCTTGGGAGAGACGTTCGCGAAGCGCTTTGGGGAGGTTGGACATGTCGTCCCAGGATGCCGCTCGCTTCTTGTAGAGCCAGTCCATGACTTGCTTGGCTCGGAATTTGGGCTGACCGATCTCTTTTAAGTAGACCTCAAGCGAGTCGAGGGTCTGTCCGTAGATCGGCGGCTTTTCGGGAACGAATTTCATCGGAACGGGCTATTAGCGCTCAGCTTCAGGGGCTTGGCGAGCTAATTGCAGATCGCTGGTAGGCTATCGCCAAAATATGTTTGAATCCTTTGAACGCGGGACAAGTCTACGCGGCTCGTGGGTATTTTCCATAGATATGTCTTTGGCAGCGTCCTGATCACCTGCATCGGGGCGGTGATGCTGTTCGCGTTTCTTATTTTGGCGGGCAGCGTGGTGAAGGACATGTTGGATCTGTTGGCGACGGGACATCTGACCTTTGGTTTGTTTTTCCGGATGGTCGGGACCTTGTTTCCCTACGTTTTCGTGCACGCCTTGCCTCTGGGGATTTTGACTGGGATTTTGCTGACTATGGGGCGGTTGTCCTCGCAGAGCGAAGTGACGGCGTTTCGAGCTTCGGGAGTGAGCGTGTTTCGCTTGTCTGGTTCGGTCTACTTTTTAGCGGTGATCGGCACCATGGTGGCGATGATCGTGAATTTCTATTTCGGTCCGATCGCTAAGGCGGAGTACCGCAGAGCCCAGGAGAACATCATTCAGAAGAATCCCTTGGGCTATATTGTGGAGAAGACTTTCGTTAAGGAGTTTCCCAAGGTCGTGGTTTATGTGAGCGACAAAGAGGGCTCGCGTTTGAGAGATCTGTGGGTATGGAAGTTGGACAGCGAGACGGAGCGCCGGGTGCAGCAGTTTTTTCGAGCGGAGACGGGGTATTTCGATTACGACGAAGAGAAGAATTCTCTGAATCTGGTTCTGGAGAATGCTCAAGTGGAGGTGCGCGGAGGCGATGATCCCGAAGATATGAAGCGCGTGTATCCGACGGTCTTTCAACGGGTGCCGGTATTACTCTCATTGGATGGCATTTTAGGGAAGAAGACTTTTCAGCGTCGACTGAGGTGGATGACGTTTCAGGAATTGCATGCTGAGAAGGCTAAGTGGTCTGAGGTCAAGGCGAATGCTGAGAGCCAGGAAGAAGCGCTGGTGGCTGAGGAGAACATCTTCGATGCGACGATGCATTTTCACTCGAAATTCGCGTCGAGCTTTTCGGTGATATCGTTTGCGGTTTTGGCGATCCCCTTGGGGATTCGAACTTCGCGAAAGGAGACTTCTGCGAACTTATTTTTGGCGCTCGGGTTAGGCTTGGCGTTCTATTTGATGTCGATCGCCGTGGGTTGGCTTGGGTCTGACTTCGTTATACCGCCGCAGTATTTGTATTGGTTGCCCAATTTCGCGTATCAGGGAATTGGTTTCTGGCTGCTCTATAAAATTGATGTCGGGCGAAGGTCTCGGTCATTGGTTGCGTGAGTTCTTGGCGTTTCCGGCTTGTAAGTAGTTCTTCGGATGCTAGCTTCTGTCGAGTTAGGCATTCGTCGCCTCTTATCTGAAACCCTTGTTATTTGATGTTATGAGCTTTCAATCGGACAATCCTTTCGTGGCGGTAGCCGAGTCTGCCCCGCAAACGCGGGCGGCGTTTATTCGCAAGACCTACAATCACCTCGCCGGCGCCATTTTGGCATTCATTGTTGTGGAGTATCTGATGCTCCAAGCGGGCGTTGGGTTCGCGATGCTTAGTTTCATGCAGAGCTTCGGAAGTATGGGATGGTTAGGCATTTTGGGCGGATTCATGGTGGCGAGTTGGTTTGCGCGTTCGATGGCGACCCACTCGGAACGCAACATGCAATATGTGGGGCTGGGGATTTATGTCGTCGCGCAGGCGCTTATTTTCGCGCCGATTTTGCACCTTGCCGCGAGTTATTACGAGGGCGTTATCAGCTCGGCGGCGACGATGACTCTTTTGCTTTTCGCGGGTCTGACGGCGACGGTTTTCATCACTAAGAAGGATTTTTCGTTTCTGAGAACCATTCTGATGGTAGGCGGCGCGATCGCTTTAGGAATGATTGTATGCGGCGCGCTGTTTGGTTTTCAGCTGGGAATGTGGTTTTCGGTAGGAATGATCGTTTTCGCCAGCGCGGCGATCTTGTATGATACTTCGAAGGTAATGCATCACTATCATGAAAGCCAGTATGTGGGAGCCTCTCTCGAGCTATTCGCATCGGTGGCGCTCCTGTTTTGGTACATTTTGCAATTGTTTATGTCGCGCGACTAGGTTGCGCGGATGAAGCGAGTTTCAATGAGGAGAGAGTTTCGGTTCTCTCCTTTTTTGTATCCAAAAACCTGGTGCGGGAGGCTTGAGGTGTTCCCAAAGTGAGCTAGGCTCCTATTGATGAAATTTATGGACTTAGTTACCGATAGAGAGGTGGAGATCTTTCGGGCTGGAGAAAGCGAAAAAGGGGTTATAGGGCGGATGTAAGAGCTTATGCAATGCGAAGCCTCCGCGTATGACGGTCGAGACCTTAATCCGTATAGAGAGTTTGGTTACGAGTGGTTGGAATACTACTGGAAAGAGGATGAGAGATTTCCATTTCTGCTGAAAGTAGAGGGTCTATATGCAGGC
>JBCCZW010000103.1:0-9621 GCA_039186805.1 Verrucomicrobiota bacterium | reverse complement strand
CTGCGCCGTGGTACCCAGACAGGAAAACGGAGGTGATGCCATGGAGATGCCGGTCCCGGACAAGGAGATCCTGGCGCGCAAGGACAAAGTCGTGGCGGATCTCCGGCGTCTGATCGCTGATTTGATGGCTAGGGGATGGGTTAACCGGGGCTGTTAAAAACTTTTGAAAAGGCTTAGGACGAGATTGAGGGGTTTCCCTTCTGGGGTTCATTGTACAAGTTTACCACGCTGAAACGCGTTTTCTTTGGCGCGGCATATGCAATGTAATTCCTGACAGGCAAATGCGCTTTTTTGCCCGTTTTTGACCAAACAACCACTGTCGACTTGCTATGGGAAAACCTCTGAAATGCGATCTGTGCGATGAATCAGCTACCGTTCATCTTACTCAGATCATCAATAATCAGATTCATAAGATCGACCTATGCGAAGCTTGCGCGGAAAGCAAAGGGATCACAGATCCGAACGGTTATTCCATTGCAGACCTGTTGATTAACCCTGAAACCGAGGACGAGGCGACAGTCGAGGAGACGGCCGCGAATTGTCCGACTTGCGGTTACAGCCAACGCGAGTTCAAGAAGACAGGTCGTTTAGGCTGTCCCAGTTGCTACGATGCCTTTTCAGGGATAGTGAAGCCTGCCTTGACGGGAATGCACAAGGGGGAGGCCCATAAGGGGAAGGTGCCTAATCGGGCCGCCGAGAGGCAGAATTTTTCGGAAAGGCTGCAGACCTTGGAGTCGGATCTCCAGCAAGCGATCGAGAGCGAGCGCTACGAAGATGCCGCGAGATGCCGCGATGAGATCCTTGAATTGAAGAAGTCGATCGCCGAGGAGGCGAAGGAGAACGTTTAGGATCCGATGCTGATCAAATCGATATTCGGAGGGAAGTCGGAGGTCACCGAAAGCAGCTCTAAGAAGTGCCCGGTAGTGCTGATGACCCGCGTACGTCTGGCGCGAAACATCCGAGACGTTCCTTTCCCTGGGTGGGCCAAACCGCCTCATCGCAGGGAGATTTTAGAGTCATGTTTGCCCGCAGTGGCTTCGCTTTCGCAAATGAAGCGCGGCATCACTGCTGAGATGGAGGAGCTTTCGGATCTCGAAAAGAAAATTTTGGTCGAACGGCACTTGATCAGCCGGGAGCTCTCGGGCGCTCCAGAAAAAGCGGGCGTGATCATAAGCAAAGACCAATCGATTTCAGTGATGATCAATGAAGAGGATCATCTTCGCATACAGGTCATCAAGTCGGGCTATCGTTTCAAGCAGGCTTGGCATTCGGTGAACGCGGTGGATTCTTCGCTCGAGGACGAGTTGGATTACGCGTTTTCTTCTAAGATCGGATTTTTGACGGCTTGTCCCACGAATGTGGGTACAGGTATGCGCGCTTCGGCGATGATGCATTTGCCGGCTTTGGTTATTTCGAATCAGATGGAGAAGGTGGTTCGGGCAGTGAATCAGCTCGGGATCGCGGTGCGTGGATTGTTCGGCGAGGGTTCCGATGCGAGCGGCAGCATTTTCCAGATTTCTAATCAAACGACGCTCGGAGAGTCAGAAGAAGAAATCATTAAGCGCCTTTCATCCGTTCTCCGTACGATCATTGATCAGGAAATGAATGCGCGCGAAAAGATCTTAGAGAAGGACCCGAACAAGCTCTACGACAAGATTGGCCGGGCGTATGGCATTTTGCAAAACAGTCATCTTCTGAGCTCTAGCGATTGCATGAATTTGGCTTCCCTTGTTCGCTTCGGCGTGGACCTGGAAATGTTTTCGGAGAAAACGAGAAACATCGTCGACCGGATGTTTATCGAATGTCAGCCGGGACATATTCAATACCACTCGGGTAAACCGATCAAATCTGGAGAGCGCGACGCTTTTAGAGCGAAGTACCTTCGCCAGCAGTTTGAAAACGTCGAGCGGCCTATTTTCAATATACATGACACTTCAACCCCAGACGACGGTCCGAAAGAGAAGGACGGAAAAGAAGAGGAGTAAAAAAGCTTTATGGAACCGATGAATAATTTCACCCCCCGCGCTCAGCAGGTGCTCGCATTGGCGAGGAAAGAGGCGGATAGATTTCACCACAATTATGTAGGGACGGAGCACATATTGTTAGGCTTGATCAAATTGGGTCAGGGCGTAGCGGTGAGCGTGCTCCAGAAGATGGGATTGGATCTGGAGACAGTTCGCAACGCGGTTGAAAAGCAAGTCGGCAGTGGTCCTGAAGGGAAGGCGACGGGCAGCATTCCGTATACGCCGCGGGTTAAGAAAGTTTTGGCCCTGGCAGGTAAAGAAGCGAAGGCGCTCAACCACAGCTATGTAGGGACAGAGCACATACTGCTTGGCCTTCTTCGAGAAGGCGAAGGCGTAGCGGCTCGGGTTTTGAAGTCTCTCGACGTGGATATCGAACGCACTCGCAACGAGATCCTTCGCGAGCTCGATCCTCAATTCTCAGGCGAAACGGAAGAAGCCGTAGCTCCCGGACGCAGTCAAAGCGCCGAGGACAAGAAGGAAGCGAAGACGCCGGCCCTCAAAGCCTTCGGTCGCGATCTGACGGAGTTGGCTCGCAAGGGCGATCTTGATCCGGTGATCGGGCGGAAGTACGAGATTCGCCGCATGATCCAAATCCTTTGCCGCCGTACAAAGAACAATCCAGTTCTGATCGGTGAAGCGGGGGTTGGTAAGACCGCCATTGTGGAAGGCTTGGCTTTGGAGATTGCGAGCGGAGTGGTTCCCGAGATCTTGGTGGACAAAAAGGTCGTCACGCTCGACTTGGCTCTAATGGTTGCAGGCACGAAGTACCGTGGTCAGTTCGAAGAGCGCATTAAGGCGGTCATGGATGAGATTAAGAGGGCTGGAAACATCATCATCTTCATCGACGAGCTTCACACCATCGTGGGCGCGGGCGCTGCCGAGGGGGCCATGGATGCTTCGAATATTTTCAAGCCAGCGCTTTCCCGCGGCGAACTTCAATGCATCGGCGCGACCACTATCAACGAGTATCGGAAGTACATTGAAAAGGACAGCGCGCTCGACCGTCGCTTCCAAAGCGTACAGGTCGATGCTCCGAGTATCGATGATACCATTCTCATTTTGAAGGGCATTCGCAGCAAGTATGAGGAGCACCACAAAGCGGCCTTCACTGATGGCGCTCTTGAGGCTTCCGCTAAACTCTCCGAACGCTACATCACTTCGCGTCATTTGCCGGACAAGGCGATCGACGTGATGGACGAGGCAGGATCGAGGGCTCGTATTGCCTCATTGAATCGCCCACCTGAAATCGAATCGCTCACTAAGGAGATAGATGAAGTCTGCACCCAAAAGGAGGAGGCGATCAGCGGTCAGCACTTTGAGGAAGCGGCTAAGTTCCGCGACCAAGAAAAGCAGCTTCGAGCGAAGCAAGAGCAGGTTCTCGAAGACTGGAAAAAGAACCGCGAAGAGAACCGTATCACGGTCGATGAAGACGAGATTTTGAAGGTAGTCTCCGACTGGACCGGCATTCCTTTGACTCGTATGGAGAAAAAGGAGACAGAGCGTCTTCTCCAACTCGAGAAAGAGTTGCAGGATGTGGTTATCGGGCAGGATGAGGCATGCGGCACTATTGCTCGCGCCTTGCGTCGTAGCCGTGCGGATTTGAAGGATCCGAATCGTCCGATCGGAGCGTTCATGTTCCTCGGCCCCACCGGGGTCGGTAAGACATTTTTAGCTCAAACGCTTGCTGAGAAGATGTTTGGCGACAGAGATGCGATTATCCAAGTGGACATGTCTGAGTATATGGAGAAGTTTTCCGTCTCTCGCATGATTGGGTCTCCTCCAGGTTACGTGGGTCATGAGGAGGGCGGACAGCTTTCAGAGAGTGTGCGTCGCAAGCCTTATTCGGTAGTGCTTTTCGACGAGATCGAAAAGGCGCACCCGGATGTAGTGCAAATCATGTTACAGATCTTCGAGGAAGGTCGCTTGACTGATTCTCTCGGGCGCGTAGTGGATTTCCGCAACACGATCATCATCATGACTACGAACGTTGGGGCGAAGGTGATCCAAAACCAAACGACGATGGGATTCGGAGCGGCGAAGTCGATGTCCGACAATTATGAGTCCATCAAGGAAAAGGTGACGGATGAAGCGAAGAAGGCATTCAAGCCTGAGTTCTTGAACCGTCTCAATGACTTGATCGTCTTCCATAGCTTGGCTCGCGAACACCTGATCAGCATTGTCGATCTGGAAATCAATAAAGTTCAAAAGCGTCTCGTTGACAAAGAGATCACCATCGTGCTCGACCAGAGCGCGAAGGAGTTTATTATCGACGAGGGTTATGATGAAAAGTACGGAGCCCGTCCATTACGCCGTTCGATCGAGCGCTTGCTTGAGGATCCGATGGCCGAGCTGTTATTGGCTGGAGAGATCAAGGAAGGCGACACGGTATCGATTACTCGTGGCGAGTCTAAGCTAGATATCTCAAGCGCTCCGACTGAAAAGCCGGAGGAGGAGGAAGCTCCCGCCGAGTCTGAGTCATAATACGTTAAACGATTCAAAAATTTTCCAAGCCGTCCCTTCTTCTAGAAGGGACGGCTTTTCTTTTGGGAGCATTTTTCCTATAAGCGGAATAATTGAATACGATCTGCTTTTTGCCGCGTATAATTGAGGGCAACTGGAGGATTGGGATTACATCACATGGGATTTAAATCGATAGCAGGCTTATTCTTAGGAGTATTGGCGGCTCTGGGGATCTGCCTTTTTTTATGGGGTAGACCTGAAATAGAACAGATCGCTCAGCCGGTGCATGCTGAGGATAAGGAGGAAGACTCGATTACTTTGAGGGATCGAGTAGAGGTTAGCGTAGAAAAGCTCCCGGAAGAATTGGTTGAAAAGGCTGAGCTCCCTATTGGACCTCTTGAGAGTCGCGAAGTGATGGATACACAGTGGTTGAAAACCAGCGAAGATCGTATGACGAGGCGGTTGTTGTTGAGAGGTAGCGATGAGGTCACTCGTTTTATCGTTCAAGAAGAAACGTATTCGAGGAGCCATGACAATGACGAGTGGGGGAGCCGTTTCCTTGCTTATAAAGCGGATGCCTTTTTGATTGATACGGACCCGATGAATGTAAGCGAAGTGGGCTTGGCTCAGTTCATCGACGAATATAATTTAGAGGTAGAATCGAAATCTAGATTCTCGGATTATTGGCTGTTGAAGACGCGACGCGTAGAATTGGATTGGGTGGATATGTTGATTGCGGAGGCGAGTTCGCGATTTCCAGGGACAGTTGTGGAGAGAGATCTCTTGCATTTTCAGTCTGCGGAACCCGATGACTATTCGGCTCCTTACCTTTGGCATTTAAACCAGGTTAAGGCGGAGGATGCTTGGGAATTCGATACTGGAAGCGATGCCGTAGTGATTGCTGTGGTGGATACGGGGATGCAGAGGGATCATCCTGATTTAGTGGGTAATTTGTTTGTGAATACGAGCGAGATCGCAGGAAATGGTCTAGACGATGATGGCAACGGACTTGTGGATGACGTTTCGGGTTGGGATTTTTACGACGATGACGCTGACCCAGACGATGCGACGGGGCACGGTACGCATGTATCTGGCCTAGCCGCTGCTCAAGGGAATAATGGACTTGGTTTGGTTGGCGTAAATTGGAACGCCCGAATCATTCCTTTGAAAGTAGGAGAGAATAGCGGGCTTTCGACCTCGGCGATCAACGAAGCGCTGAGGTATGCCAGAACTCTCAAGGATGCGGGCGCCAATGTGGTGGCGACCAACAATTCTTACGGATCCAGCGGTACGAATCAGAGTTCTAGGAGTGAAATACGTAACCAGCAAGATGCGGGAATTTTGTTTGTGGCAGCAGCGGGAAATGACGGCGATGACATGGACACTGGGGGTTCGAACTTTCCAGCCGGTTATCCGCTCGATATCATCATTTCTGTCGCGAATTCAAGGCAGGATGATACGATTTCAACCGGTTCTAATTATGGGGCCATTAGCGTAGATATTTCAGCGCCTGGTACCGATGTGTTCTCCACCTATACGGGGAGCAGTTATCAAGAGCTAACAGGCACGTCGATGTCTTCGCCGATGGTGGCCGGAGCGGTTGCATTGTTGAAGAGCGACGAACCAGACCTTACTTGGCAGCAGGCGAAACAGAGGATTTTGGATTCAGCGGATCCCATCCCTTCGCATGAAGGGAGGACAGTCACCGGTGGGCGATTGAATTTGGCCGCCGCTCTCGAACCGGAGCTGGCAGGGCATGAGATTGAAATACCTCAAGTTCCCGGAGAGGTGGTATACTTGAGAGAAGCAGGGTCGATCTTGCGATTCGATGTGGACGCGTTGAGTGGCGCGGATGTGACGGTCGGTTTTGTAGGCAATACGTTGGGCGCAAGCCTCTCGGGTCAAGACGGGAGTTACGAAGCAGGCTTTTCAAGCGCAGGAATCTTTCGTATTCGCGCGATGGCTACGGTCGCCGGAATTGAGAAGTTCGTGGAGAAGGAAGTGTTTGTAGGGCCTTTGTTGGAGGATGTTACTTCAGGTCTTAGGCACTTTTGGGACTTCGAGGGCGAAGGAAACGCGGTGAATGATCTAGCGGGGGGCGGCAACGGTACCTTGGCGAACGCAACCCGTGTGGACTCGATCACCGGCCGAGCGGCTAGTTTTAGTGGAAATAGAAGCTCGATGAGCTTCAACACGAGTTCACAAAGTACTATAACGGTTTCTGCAATAGTTACGATAGATGATATAGAAGTAGGTCCATACCCGCGTATTTTGCATGCCCCGGACTACAATTTTCATGTCTCAAGCGTTTTAAATTCTTCAAAGCCTTATTCAGATAATCGTACATTGAAGTTTTCTGCGAACCGTACGAATGGCCAGTTCGGGCTTTGGTACACTCCTCCCAACTCGATTACTGAGAATCGTTGGATGCATGTAGTGGCTACTTATGATGGCAATAACAATGCTAATACTCCTCGGTTGTTTATCGATGGCAAAGAGCAGCTTGTGAGGACACAAATTTTGCCCAATGGAACTCAGTCTCTCGATGGCGGACTTTCGTATTTGGCGGACAATGACGTAGGAACCAGAGATTTTGACGGCGACTTCGATGAAGTGCGAATTTTCGATCGCGAGTTGTCAAAGAGAGAGATTGCCGCCTTGGCGATGAAGTACTTGGGAGCACGCTGGAGAGATTATGAGATTGTGGGCGAGGGTAGTTTTTGGCCGGGACAGGCGGCGGCTTTTTCGTTGCAAAATGCAAACGGGCAGATCCTCGCGGAGGAGGTCGATTGGTACGTGGATGGAAACTCGGACGATTACACGATTGAGGTTTCCAGTGGTGGAGCAGCGACGATTCGTTTTTTCGAGGAGCGGAATTACACGGTAAGCGCTCAGGCCAAAGATGCGTCCGCGACGGAGGTGATCACGCATGTGGCCAATGTCGAGATCGACTCGCTTGATGAGTGGCTGACTGAGTTTTTTGGACTGGAACGGCCTGAGCCATTGGGGCAATGGTCTGGCGAAGGAGACTTGGACGGAGATGGCACATCGAATCGCTTGGAGTTTTTTCTGGATTTAGATCCAAGTGATGATTCGTCTCGATTTGTGTATGATCTCCAAGTCGTGTCAGAGACCGAGTTCCGGTATGTGGGAGCTCCCCTGAAAGAAGGGCTCGATTACGGATTGGAGATAAGCGATGACTTGGCGAATTGGGTTCGCCTAGAGGGTGTTTCGCAGGAAATGGAGGGCGACCAGGTGACCTTCTCCTTCGAAAGAGAGGAAAGATTTTCGTTTATCCGTCTGAGAGTGAGCCAGTCTTCCGACGTCAGTTCTCTCCCGTAAGCGGCTCTTTACGAGGAAGATATTTTCCCGTTACCAGCGTTGCATCTTGTTCGCAAAGTCGTATGGCATCTCGACCATGTTTGTCGACGAAACGAAAATTATAGCTGCTGCGGGCGACGGAGGGCGGGGATGCGTTAGCTTTCGTCGGGAAAAGTATGAGGCTTTTGGCGGTCCTAATGGCGGCGATGGCGGCAAGGGTGGCGACGTCGTTTTGGAAGGCTCGAACAATGAGAATAACCTGGTCCGCTACAAGTATCAGCAGCACTGGAAGGCAGGCAGGGGCGAGCATGGATTGGGGTCGGATCGAATCGGCAAGAGCGGGAAAGACGCGGTTTTGACCGTGCCGCCAGGGACAGTGGTGGTGAATCCGGAAACGAAGCAAATTGTGGCGGAGATATTAGAGCATGGTCAGAGTGTTCGCTTGCTTAAGGGCGGCAACGGCGGCTGGGGCAATAAGCACTTTAAATCTTCGATTAATAGGGCTCCGCGGCAGGCGAATCCGGGAGAACCTGGGGAGACGGGAGAGTTTAGGCTGATTTTGAAGAGTATCGCTGATCTCGGTCTGGTTGGGTATCCGAATGCGGGTAAATCGACGTTGACCAACATGATCACGAACGCGCGTCCGAAAATGGCGCCCTATCCCTTTACCACGCTCCATCCGCAGATCGGCGTGATCGAATTTCCGGATCTTTATCAACGTTTGCACCTGGCGGATATTCCTGGATTGATTGCGGGAGCGAGCGAGAATAAGGGCCTTGGCCACAGATTCTTAAGGCATATCGAACGTTGTTTCCTTTTAGTCCTCATTGTGGACATGTCGGGGGTCGATGGACGCGAGCCGTGGGAGGATTATGAGAGCCTCTTGGATGAGTTGGGGACTTACGATCCTGCGCTTTTAGATAAGCCTAGGCTGGTTGTGGGAAATAAGATGGATGAGGAGGTCGCAAAGGAGAAGCTCGAGGAGTTTCGGGAGAAGCACGATGCGTTGGTACAACCGATTTCTTGTCTGACAGAGGAGGGTATTCCCGAGATGAAGCAACTTTTTTGGGAAAAGGTCACTGAGGCTAAAGCTGCGCTGAAAGAAGCCGAGAAACAAGAAAGCGAGGAATCGAATGACGACCCAGATTCTTAGCGCGGAACGTAAAAAACTAGATAATGGCCTCTTTAAAGCCACTGATAATGCGAGCAAATCGCCTCCTTGGAGCGAGTTTGGTCGAGCACAATCTTGTCTCGATCGACGACCTCGACGTGGCGAACGAACGTCTGTTGGAGCTGATTTCCAATAGCGCGTCTTCTCAGCAGATCAGCTTGCTGTCGATTTTAGCCAGCGAAAAGCAGAAGCTCGACGAGAATAAGTTGTTCGAGCATCTGATTGAAGAGGAGAGCTTGGGAATCATCGATGTTAGAAATATCGAGATCCCTGAAGAGCTGCGAAGCGTCTTTAATACGGGAGAGTGCTGGGCGACCTGGACTGTTCCTTTCGATTTAGTCGAAGACACCCGATATCTTGCTACCGCGTATTACTTGAGCCCTGTCGTTCGCCAGTATTGGGAAGACAAGGTCCAAGGGAAAGTGGTTTGGTTCGCTGCCTCTCTGGAGTCGATTACCGACTTCTTAGAAAAGTACGAGGCGGAATTAGCGAACAAAGCCATGACGGCAAATTAGCGGGGTAGAGAATGGCGCTTGGAAGATTACAGAATGCGATCGTCGATCACTTAAAGACTCTCGATTACCTTGAGGATGATAGCGTTTCGGAGCTTAAGTCCCTCGATAAAGAGCTAAACGGAAACGCTTT
>JBCCZW010000102.1:0-9660 GCA_039186805.1 Verrucomicrobiota bacterium | reverse complement strand
GTCCCAATAACGCGACAACCGTAATACGAATCATGGAAGCACAACAAGCAGCCGAAGAATTGAACCGGAAACTGGCTAAGGCAGGTCTCCGCTCCACCCGTCAACGCGAAATGGTTTACGAGGCGATTCTTCAGAAGCGCGATCATCCCACGGCGGACGAAGTCTTCGCCCGCGTCAAGCAGGAGATGCCGAGCATCTCTCTCGCTACAGTCTATAACTGCCTTGATACCCTGCTCCAGTGCGACCTAGTCAAGCAAGTCAATCTCGAGCGCGAGTCCACCCGATACTGCCCCAATCTTAGCGAACACGCCCACTTCCACGACAACGACACCGGCAAGATTTACGATGTTCAGCTCGACGCTGAAACCCTCAAGTCATTGGAGGAACTCCTCCCCGATAACTTCGACACCACTTCTATCGACATCACTTTCCGCGGTCGGGCAAATTGACCCGCCGCAAATTAGCACACTATCAAATCACCACTCAACATTACCGCTTCCTAACGTAAACAATGAGCGCTACACTCGAAATTAAAGACCTGAACGTAAGCATCGGCGACAAGCAGATTCTAAAAGACTTTTCCCTCACCGTCCCCAAAGGCGAAGTACACGCCATCATGGGCCCAAACGGCACAGGCAAGAGCACGCTCTCCAAAGCTCTTGCGGGTCATCCGGATTACGAAGTTACTAGCGGCGAAGCTCTCCTCGACGGCAAGTCGCTACTCGATCTCGAAGTCGACGAGCGATCTCGCGAGGGCCTTTTTCTCGCCTTCCAGTATCCAATGGAAATACCAGGCGTATCCATAGCCAACTTCCTACGCGCCGCGTTAAACGCTCGCCTCCCTGAAGGCGAAGAACTCAACGCTCCATCCTACTACAAAGATCTTTATGCAAAAATGGACATGCTGAAGATCGACCGCAAATTTACCGCAAGATCCGTTAACGATGGCTTCTCAGGCGGAGAAAAGAAGCGTTGCGAGATCCTCCAAATGGCAATGCTCAATCCGAAATACGCCATTCTCGACGAAACCGACTCCGGTCTCGACATCGACGCTTTGAAAGTTGTATCCGACGGAGTGAATACGCTCAAGGGCGACGACATGGGAGTCCTCGTCATCACTCACTATCAACGCCTACTCGACTACATCATACCCGACGTCGTTCACGTCATGTACGATGGGCGTATCGTCAAGAGCGGCGACAAAGACCTCGCCTTGGAGCTGGAGAGCAAGGGCTACGACTGGGTTAAGGAAATCGCGGACTCGCCCGCAGCATAAACGCAAACTCGAACAGACACTAAAATGAGCGACACAGCCACCGAAATTCATGTCGATCGCGATAAAGGCGATTTCAAGTACGAGGAAAGCCACAAGTACGATGCAGGAGTAGGCCTCAGCGAAAAAACCATCGATTACATCTGCGACGTCAAAGGCGAAGACGATTGGATAAAGGAATTCCGCCTCAAGGCGCTCAGAGTTTTCGAAGATAAGCCTATGCCTACCAATTGGGCTACTAAAGATCTCGAGAATATCGATTTCGACAAGATTCGATACTACCTTGCAGGCGACCAACGGGCCAAAAAGAACTGGGACGACGTTCCCGATGATGTCAAAGCAACCTTCGAACGTCTTGGAATACCGGAAAACGAGCGAAAGTTCCTCGCGGGCGTCGAAGCCCAATTCGACTCCGAAGCCGCCTATTCGAATATCAAGGAAAGCGTCGGAAAACAGGGCGTTATTTTCATGGGCTCGACCGAAGCCCTCATGAAGCACCCGGAGATCTTCAAGAAGTGGTTCGGTAAAGTCATCCCAACCGGCGATAACAAATTTTCTGCGCTCAACAGCGCCGTTTTTTCTGGAGGCTCCTTCATATACGTCCCCAAAGGCGTAAAAGTCAGTCACCCGCTCCAAGCCTACTTCCGCATCAACGCGGAAAACTTTGGGCAGTTCGAGCGCACGCTCATCATCGCCGACGAAGGTTCGGAAGTCACTTACATGGAGGGCTGCACCGCTCCGAAATTCGACACCGCGACTCTCCACTCCGCGGTCGTTGAACTCGTCGCTCTCAAAGGCGCGAAGATCGAGTACGTGACCGTCCAAAATTGGGCCAATAATGTTTTCAATCTCGTCACCAAGCGCGCCATCGCCCACGAGGATGCAGTGGTAAAATGGATCGATTGCAATATTGGCTCTCGACTCACCATGAAATATCCAGGAGTCGTACTCAAAGGCAAGCGAGCTCGCGGCGAGGTACTATCCATCGCTCTTGCTAATGACGCCCAACACCAAGACACAGGCGCCAAGATGATTCACGCGGCAGACGAGACAACCTCTAACGTCATCTCGAAATCCATCAGCGTAGGCGAAGGTCGCTCCACTTACCGCGGCCAAGTTCACATGCCGAAGCGCCTTAAAGGATGCAAAAACAATACCGAGTGCGATGCTCTACTCATTAACGCCAAATCCCGCACAGACACTTACCCAGCGATAACGGTTCGAGGCGATGAAAACTCTGTCCAGCACGAAGCCAGCGTAAGCAAAGTGTCAGCGGAGCAAATCTTCTACATGCAGCAACGCGGCCTGAGCGAAGCAGAGGCAATGAGCCTCAGCGTCAACGGGTTTGTAAACGATCTCACCCGCGAATTCCCAATGGAATACAGCGTTGAACTCAAACGACTCATCGAACTCGAAATGGAGGGCTCCGTCGGATAATAAACCCGTATAAGCCCTATCACTACTCGCTACTCAAAATTCAACATCTATTTCCCGTGAGTTCACTTGCAGAAAATTCATCTATGAATCTCGAAGAAACCGCCGAGAAGAGCATTTCCTCGGCTTTCGAAAAGCACCTCGCCGCAAGCGATTCCACTCCATCTTGGTGGACGGAATTCAAAAAGGATTCTTTCGAGAAATTCAGCAGCTTGCCCATGCCGAATCGAAAGAATGAATACTGGCGATTCTCGAATCTAAAAGGCATCAAGATCGACGACTACAGCTTTGGCGAGCATGCTCTGATCGAAGACGCCTACGACCTCATAGAACGTTCGAGTATTCTCTGCCAACACTCTGGCAGCTATGTGTTCGCCGACAACCAGACGGTTCATATGCAGCAAGCCGCCGCCGAACTCCGAGAAAAGGGCGTCATATGGTGCACTCTCCGGGAAGCCGTAAAACATCATAGCGAGCTGCTAAGAGACTACTTCATGAAACAGGAAGCGGATCTCGGCTCTGAGAAGTTCGCCGCTCTTCACTCTGCTTTCGTCGAAAATGGCGTCCTGCTCTACGTCCCAAAGGGAGTAGAGGTAGAAGACCCATTTGTCGTTTACAATTGGGCGACCTCTGCCGATGCAGCTATTTTCCCTCACACCCTCGTCATCACGGAGGAATTTTCGAAAGCGCAAATCGTTGAAGCCCAATTCTCCAAGAACGAAGCAGACCGAGCCTTTTCATGCGGCGTAACCCATCTCTTCGCTGGGTGCGGCTCCAAAATCGACTACACCCTGCTCCAAGATTACAACGAGCAAACCCTTGGCTTCCAAATTAACTCGAACATCGCTGGCAAAGACGCCACCGTTAAAACCGCCAGCGTCAACGTCGGCTGCCGTCAGTACCGCTCGGAAACCCACGGTCGCATAAAGGGAGCGGGAGCCCATGTAGACATGTACTCTCTAGCCGTGACCGACGCCGACCAAGAAATCGACCAACGCACGCTCCAAACGCACTCAGCCGCTCACGCGACCTCGAATCTTCTCTTCAAGAACGCCCTGCAAGACAGCTCCAAGACCATCTTCTCCGGTCTCATCAAAGTCGATGAAGGCGCTCAGCAGACCGATGCATACCAAACCAATCGCAACTTGCTTCTTAGCAATAAAGCGGAGGCAAACTCCCTTCCCGGTTTGGAAATCGAGGCCAATGATGTTAAGTGTAGTCACGGAGCCACTACGGCGCAAATTGAAGACGAGGAAATCTTCTACATGCTCGCTCGCGGCATTCCCCGCCATAAAGCTCAGGAGCTGATCGTCTATGGGTTTTTCGAAGAGATAATCGACGAACTCTCGAACGAATCCCTTGCCGAAAATGCGCGGCGCATCATCCAATCCAAATTTCAGAAAAACGCCTAATGCCCGCCATAGACGAAGCTCAGCCCCGCAGCCTGACGCGTGAAGTGGAAGCCGTTCAAATCCCAAGCGGCGATCCCTTGGCTCTGCCAGCTTTGACCAGAGTTACCATTACCCAAAAACTGGGCGGTAGTTATACAGTAATGACGGACTACGGCCTCGCCCGCATCAGCGGCGAAAACGCCGACGCCCTCGGAGCAGACATCGCCGCGGAGCGCGATGACGAACTTGCCGCCCAAGCTCAGGAAAAAAAGCCTTCAGGAGAAAAACCGGACGAAGAAGCGGTTTGGGTACAGCTCAAGAACGTCTACGACCCTGAAATACCAGTCAACATCGTCGATCTTGGACTGGTCTACTCTATGAACGTAGACCCAACCGAGAACGGCGGACACAAAGTAACGGTCCAAATGACGCTCACCGCTCCTGGTTGCGGTATGGGACCCGCCATTGCGGAAGACGCAAAAAGCAAAGTCCTTCTAGTTCCCGGAGCCGACGAGGCCGAGGTCGACCTCGTCTGGGAACCTGCCTGGGACCAGTCGATGATCAGCGAAGAGGGCCGCATGATTCTAGGTCTCGTCTGAGACCCGACCAACCCAGAATTCAGAAGTCTGAAATTAGAGGTCAGTTTTCGACCTCGATTCATTCTGACTTCCGACCTCAGACCTCTGAAAAAGTCTTCGGGACTTTTCCAATTGCTTTCCTTGCTAAAGCGTAGTTCTTACGTACCAGATTTTGTAACAATTCGAATTTCAGGATATGCCCAAGAAAGAAGACGATAAGAAAGAAGAGCCGCCGTTCGCCGGCATGCTCCAAAAGAAGTTCTTGGAGGAACGTAAGATATTCCTATGGGGACAAGTTACAGACGAAAGCTGTAAAGAGATCACAGACAAGCTCAGGTATCTGGAGCTCACTGTTCCCGGCAAGCCGATTACTTTCTACATCAACACACCAGGCGGCTCGGTTACAGCCGGTATGGCGGTTTATGATACGATTAAGATGATCACATCCGAAGTCAGCGTTGTGGTAATCGGTATGGCTGCGAGCATGGGTTCGATCCTCCTGTCCGCTCCTAAAAAAGGAAATCGCTTCCTCTACCCGCACGCTAAGGTAATGATACACCAACCCCTCATCGGCGGTCAAATTACCGGTCCTGCGACCGATATTCACATTCTCGCCGAAGACCTCGAGAAAACCCGCGAAGAGATGAACCAAATCCTTGCAGAGGCATCCGGCCAACCGATAGAAAAAGTTCGCGAGGATACCGACCGCGACTTCTACATGAACGCCGAAGAAGCCATCGAATACGGTTTGGCCGACAAAGTAGTAGACGCGATCTAATCCCAAAGATTCAAAAACAATTGTTCCGAGCCTCCTTATTCAGGAGGCTTCTTTTTTCGAACCTCTAAACGTCAAAATGACTCTCATCGTCATCCGACACGTAACTCGGCGTTCGAAATATCCGCCCAACGGTACCGGTTTCTCAGCATCGCGTAAAACACCTCGCGCCTCACCGACTCATCCGCTCGAAAACAGCATCGGTCAGCTTCGCAACATCGGTCTTTAAACGATAGGCGTGGTTTCCAGTCTCAGGAACCGCATCGTTCTACCTTACCCATCCGATTCGCAGTCCGATGCAGGACATGTTATGGGTTCTTGAATACACGCTTCCCATTGCTTCGCAAAAAGCTTGCTCGCTGCTTAAAGGCATAAAGGTCGGCTCGTCATAAACGTGGTCACCATCGGATAGTCCCCAGATACCTTATTGAACTCGCGACAAACGATATTCCGAGACAACTCTTCCTTCCCTCGAAAACCCACAGAGACTTGTACCGTACTTGCGTATGCAAGACGCTTTACCTCAGCGATAAGAGCTGCTTCGAAAACATTGCGACTCGCTGTGATATTGTTTCGCAGAACGCTCTCCCATTCCGCATCGCCGCTCGAATTCGCCGCCGCATGCAAAATTGCATTCATACCTTTAAATGCCTTATCCAATTGCCATTGCTTGCGAAATGGGCCCTGGCAAGGCGACGATTTCTCTCGTCTCGACGTATCAATCGGCGAGATCGCTCAATACAGCCCCATAACCATCACCCAGACAGACCACACAAAGAAAGTCCCCACCCAAGCCCCCACCGCCATTTTCCAATCTTGCCCTGGAACAGCAAAATAAACCCCGATCGCTAAAACAGTGGCCACAATCGAAGGCACAATAAGTCCCTTCTTGGCAATTTCCTTATTCGACTTATCCGCCATACCAAATATCCAAACGCTCGAGGCGGCTAAACCCTTGCCAAGACTTTTTTTCCAATCCGCGAAAGACTCACGATGTCGTGCGCAGCCCCTTTCTTAATGGCCTCGTTGGGCATTCCAAATACCACGCAAGATTCCTTATCCTGGGCCAGGTTGTATGATCCCGCCTGCTTCATTTCCAACATGCCGGTCGCGCCATCGTCCCCCATGCCGGTTAAAATTACCCCAATGGCGTTTCTTCCCGCGCTCGACGCGACAGAGCGAAACATCACGTCCACGGAGGGACGATGACGACTCACCAAGGGACCTTCGACGAGTTCAACGAAATACCGGCTGCCGCTTCTCTTGAGCAACATGTGGTGACTGCCCGGAGCCAACAAAGCCAAGCCCGGCTCAACCGTATCGCCATTTCTCGCCTCACGAACGCGAACCGGACAAACATCGTTTAAACGGTTGGCAAAGGAATAGGTAAAGTTCTCCGGCATATGCTGCACCATAACGATGCCTGGACAATTTGGTGTCATCTGCATCAAAAACTCCCGCAATGCATCCGTCCCCCCCGTAGACGCGCCGACTGCGATAACCTTCTCCGTCGCAGGAATGCGAGAATGACTGGATGCGCTCGGCGGTGGAACGATCTCGTCCGCCGAGAGCTTCGCCTGAGGTTTTCCAGGAGTCGGGATCGATGCCGCTCTGATCGGACGCAGGTTGCCGCTTGACCGTGAACGCATTCTCGCAAAAGAAGCGGACTGTATGGTGTCGTGAATACGCGTTTCCAATTCGTCCATTACCGACTTAGTGGCCGCTTTCGGCTTGGCGATAATGTCGATCGCTCCGTGTTCCAAACACTGTAACGAAATCGCCGAACCCTTCTCAGTGAAGCTCGAACACATCACCACCGGCAAAGGATGTTGGGTCATCAGTTTCTTAAGGAAAGTAATGCCATCCATGCGCGGCATCTGAACATCCAGAATCATCACGTCGGGCGCTTGCCGCTTTAGCTGAGCCACCGCCTCGTAGGGATCAGAAACCGCTGAACTCACCTTCATGCCCGGTCCTTTATTGACGATATCGGACAATATCTTACGGGCCGTCGCGGAATCGTCGACGATCATTACGTTAATGGAGGAGCCAAGAACCATGCTATCTTCTTAAATCTTGGTAGCCAAAGCTAACTACTTGCGGAAAATATCAAGTATTCTTTGAGACCGAGTCCAAGTAAATTAGAAGCAGGCAGCAAAATTCGCGGGCTCCTGCCCTCAAGCCATTAACTCCCCCTGAAGAGCGATGTCCCCTCGATAACCGAGAGGACATATTCTCCATGCAACAATCGTTGCCTACGTATCCGAAAACGGATACATATTCAAAAGCTATTCAAGACCGCTCGCTAAGCGAGCTTTTTTGTTAACGACCGAAGCAATCGATCTCGCTTTCTCCGCGCCCTTAGCGAGGACCTCATGAACATAGTCCATATTGTGCTCAAGCTCCTCGCGCTTCTTCCGAGCAGAGGCGAAGTACTCCCAATAAACTTCGAACAGTTTCTTCTTCAAATCCCCGTACCCAAAACCTCCTGCCTTTAGGGCTGCCACCGTCTCTAAGTAAGTCGCTTCGTCTGCGACAAGCTTCAACAACTGGACGGCGTTGTTTTCCTCCGCGTCCGGTTTCGGTTCCTCACGCGAACGGCTATCCATGACGATACTCATAATACGTTTCTTGATCGCTTTCTCGGAGCCAAAGATATTGATCGTGTTGCCATAGCTTTTACTCATCTTCTCGCCATCGATTCCAGGCACCTTCGCGACGCCCGCGCGTATCCGAGGCTCTGGTACGACGAAGGTTTCGCCATAGGTATTGTTGAACTTATTCGCGATATCGCGCGTCACCTCAACATGCTGCTTCTGATCCTGTCCTACCGGAACCACCTCCGCATCATAGATCAAAATATCCGCCGCCATCAAAACCGGATAAGCGAACAAGCCGTGATTCGCCTCCAACCCTCTCGCCATCTTGTCCTTGTAGCTATGGCAACGCTCCAAAAGTCCCATTGGGGTCAGAGACGAAAGTATCCATGAAAGCTCTACATGCTCGGGAACATCCGATTGCTTGAAGAGAACCGCTTTTTCAGGGTCTAAGCCGCAAGCCAGGAAATCGATCGCCGCTCGCATCGTATTCTCCCGCCGCTCATTGGGATCGAAGAGAGACGTCATCGAGTGGTAATCAGCGATAAAGTAAAACGCCTCCCCTTGCTCCTGCAAGTCGATCGAAGGACGCATCATCCCGAAGTAGTTCCCCGCGTGCAGGATTCCAGATGGTTGTATGCCTGAAAGTATTCTCATTTTCGCAAAATTTCTTAAGCTTCGAAAAAGCAGCGGCCCAAACTGGCCTCCTCTGTCCGCTCAATCAAGCAAACAGTTAGCCAGCGGCCCAACAAGATAAAGCGAGGGCGACCGGCAGGGCATGTTCGTTGCTAACACCAGAACCTATCCCAAGACCTTCAAAACTGGAACATCTCCCATGCAACCCCTCAGGGCTGAGCAGCGTTCATAGCAAAAACTGCCAAGGCCGCAGGCCGGCCCCCAATATGTATTTGCCGCATGCATACGCTCGCTCGCTACGCTTTTTGAGCAGGCGCAAGAACCCTCTGCGGCAGCATTCGGGGGTTGAATAGATTATGGTCTTTTCCTGTCAGGGAGCCCATCTAGTCGAGAATAAGGCGAAAATTGATTACTGGAACAGAGCTCTCGTCAACCGCGCGCTTCCCGATTAGACTGGAACCCCGTCGCCTCGCGATTCGACTTGGTTCCGGAGCCGCCGCGAAGGGTTCTCCAAGAGGGCTGTTCGCAATCTTGCGCTGCCCGGGTTCTGAATGCAACCCACTCGAAGTTTATTCACGGATCGGACCCAACCGAAACTCTCGTAAACCTTGACTGTCTGGAGCATTCTAAGCTTCATACCGAGTCCCAAGTCGTACCAGTCTCCCAACCATTACCCGCATGTCCCACGATCTCGTCAAGCTCGGTCGATTTCTCCTCATATCGCTAGCCAGCGGAGCCCTCTTATTCGCCCAACGCTCTCCCTTTGAAGAAGGGAACGACGACGACTTCTTCATCATGCTCGATAGCTTTGCGAAATATGGCGGAGATATAAAAGTTATCGACGGTCTCACGGGCAATAATTACACCAGCGCAAACGAAGTCGTCATGGAATTTCATTTTCCATGTGCCAGGTCTGAAACCACCGCCTTTAGGCGGTAAGCTTTCAGCGCTTGGCTTGTTTGGCTGATATAGTAGT
>JBCCZW010000101.1:0-9687 GCA_039186805.1 Verrucomicrobiota bacterium | reverse complement strand
GGATTGCCGGGTCGGCGCCCCGGCCTACAAATATAGATTTTTGGATAGTTGAGTTACCCTTTAGCTTTCGCGAAAACCAGCGTGACCCATCCCACCATAAAAGATAGTCCACCGAGCGGTGTTATGGGCCCAAGGAATTTGAGCTGCGTCAGCGACATCGCGTAGAGCGAACCGCTAAATAGAAGGATACCGACAATCCACGCCCAGGCTACTATAGAATAAACCTTCTGCTTGAGGGTTGAATCCGAAAAGCTTAAGGCGAAGAGAGCAGCCATGTGTATTAGATGATAGAGCACGGCGTTCTCCCAAACAGTGGTCATGCCGGCTTCTTCGAGAGTTTCTTTGAGTCCGTGGGCTCCGAATGCTCCGAGTCCGATTCCCAATACGCCGAGGATGCCGACGATTTTGATAAGCCTTTGTTTGCTCATGGTTTTGGGGTTCTATCTTCGATTCTCTTGCAAGCAAGCTCGGAGCGAGTTTGGTTAGGGCCGTTTTGAAGGGCTCGAGCTTACATTCTATTGTAGATGTGATCGTTGATCGCGTACGCGACCAGCGGTCGCGTCTACAGTGGGTAGTTTTCCTTTTTTCGACTCCCTTTGTTTTCGCCCAGTCGGTGACCGTTGAATTTGAAACGGCGTCGCAGTACATCTTCCGAGGACAGGAACTGGGCGACTTGACGTTTCACCCCTCGGTCGAGTTTGGGCAGGGCAATCTTTATGGTGGGGTTTGGGCGGCGCTACCGCTAGAAAACGATGAAGTATGGAACGAAGAATACGATTTCTACCTTGGTCATGGATGGGCATTGAATGGGGACGTTTCTTTGGACCTTGGCGGTATTCACTATTACTACCCGAGCGGTGGTGATACGACTGAGCTTTACCTCGGTCTAGCAGGCGACATTCAGAGCATTGCGACCTCATTTTATATTTATAACGACTTGGATCTGGATACGTGGACTGGCGAGGCGAGAGGGTCCTATGCATTTCCTTTTTTCGACAAGGTGATGGAATTGGGTGCCTATGCGGGGGCTGTGCAGGGCGGTGGATCGGAAGATTACCTTTACTACGGCCTCGATGCCGAAGTGATCTTCGAAATCAATTCGAAGCTCAGCTTTTTAGTGGGCGGACATTTAGCGGATAATGACCTGGGTGGCTCGATTGGGGACAGTCGTTTCTTCGGCACCCTGACGTTGACAGCTGGGTGGTGATTTGCCGCATTTGCGGCCCTTCTCGGTCGGCAGCGAGAGGGTTTTTTCGGATTCGTCCTGAAACTGAAGAATTTCCCTTTAAATCATTGACAAGGCATCGAGCAGAGCTAGGTGTTTTGCTCTTTTTCTCGAAACACTGATGAAGACTTTTCTAGCCAAGAAAGAAACTGTTGAACGCAACTGGTACGTGATCGATGCGAAGGATCAAGTGCTCGGACGCTTGGCTGTAAAGATCGCCAACGTCCTTCGCGGTCGCAACAAGCCCACTTACACTCCCCATGTCGATACGGGCGACTTCGTTGTCGTGATCAATGCCGACAAGATCGCGCTTAGCGGTAAGAAGGAAGACCAGAAGAAATACATGTTCTACAGCGGCTACGTGGGCGGCGAAAAGTATCTTAGCGTCGAGCAGATGCAGGAGCGTCGTCCGGACTTTGTGGTTAAGCACGCTGTAAAGGGAATGCTTCCTAAGAATCGTCTCGCTCGCAAAATGCTTACCAAGCTCAAAGTTTACGCTGGCGAAGAGCATCCCCATGCGGCCCAAGAGCCGAAGGCGCTTTCAGTTTAATCCAGCCGATTATAGATCATGGCAGTTGAATCAAACATCCACTTGGGCACGGGCCGTCGTAAGACAGCTGTTGCTCGCATCCGCCTCCAAGAAGGTACCGGCAAAGTAGCAGTCAACGGCAAGGAAGTCGAAGTCTACTTCGCTCACGAAAATTTCTCAAACGCAGCCACTCGTCCGCTTGTTACTTCAGAGCTAAAAGGCAAGTTGGATGTGATCGCTCGCGTTGACGGTGGCGGACCTGCAGGTCAAGCAGGAGCGGTCGCCCACGGTATCGCCCGCGCTCTCCTCAAGTTCGATCCAGAACTCCGCACGCCTCTTAAGCAAGCAGGACACCTCACTCGCGATCCTCGAATGAAGGAACGTAAAAAGGCAGGTCAGCCAGGAGCGCGTAAGAAATTCCAGTTCTCGAAGCGTTAAACGAGACACTCCACACAACGAATTTTTCAAAGCCCTCTTCTGGTTCAAAACCAAAGGGGGCTTTTTATTTTCTCATAAGGACCTTTCAGAAAAAGCAGACTGCAAGAACCATTTAAAAAAGAACTCACTCACAAAATTGTAGGCCGGGGCGGCGACCCGGCAGCGACCCGCGGGTCAACGCCCCGCCCTACAGTCTGTCTCTTTAGCAAATCCGAATTTCCAACTAAGATCATTATGAACGTAGCAGTAGTAGGCGCATCCGGTTATGGCGGCGAAATCGTCGTCAAACTCCTAGCGGGCCACCCCAAGGCGAATCTGGTTTCCGTGACTTCCAGAAGCCTCGTCGGTCGACCTGTTAGCGAAGTGATCCCGGCTCTCCGCGGCGTTTTGGATGATCTCACCTTCGACCTTTCGGACCCCCATGCCCTCGGGGCTCGGGAAGACATCGACTGCGTGATCCTTTCTGTTCCGCATGGAACGGCAGCCGAGTACGCTAGGATCTTAGTGGAAGCGGGTAAGCAGGTCATCGACTTCAGCGCAGACTTCCGGATGAATAGCGTTGAGCGCTACGAGGAATTTTACAATACGGCTCACCCAGATCCGGAGCTATTGAAGGAGTCTCAGTACGTGCTCCCGGAAGTGACGGAAGATGGTTGGCAGTCGAAACGGCTCTTGGCGGTTCCCGGTTGCTACCCGACCAGCATCATCGTTCCGCTCTTCCCGCTTTTGAAAGCTGGGGTCATTGGCAAGGAGCACATTGTAGCGAATTCCTTTAGCGGAACCAGCGGAGCAGGCAAGCAAGCGAAGGAGGCGTTTTCATTTTGCGAAGTCAATGAAAGCGCTAAGCCTTACGGTCTTCCCAAGCACAGGCACCTTTCGGAGATCGAGGAGCAGCTTGGTCTCGCAGGGCAGGGTGAAATCGTCATTCAATTCAATCCGCACCTCGCTCCCATGAATCGGGGCATCATTACAACCATTACCGTTCCAGCGGGTCACTCGACGATAGAACAACTTTACGAAGCTTGGAACGCGGCTTACGCTGATCGGCCTTTTGTCCACGTGCTGCCATCCGGTACCTTTCCGGAGACGAAGTATACGGTGGGAACTAATCGGGTAGACATTTCCGCGTTGAAGGATTCGAGAACAGGAAACTTCGTTATCAACGCGGCTGAGGATAACTTGATGAAGGGCCTCGCTGGCCAAGCGGTTCAAATCATGAATCTGACTCAAGGTTGGGACGAAACGGAGGGCCTTCTCAATGTCTAGCCAAGTGCATTTTGCCGAAGACACTGGAGGGGTAACCGATGCAAAAGGCTTCTACGCCGCGGCCGGTCATGCCGACGTACGGAAGAAGGGTGACCAAAGGTTGGATACAGGTATCTTGTATTCTGCGAAGCCTTGCGCGGCCGCCGGAGTGTTCACAAAAAATGCGGTTAAAGCGGCCCCCGTTCTTCAATGCCAAGCGGTTCTGGAATCAGGAAAGCCCATTCATGGAATCGTTGCGAATAGCGGAAACGCTAATGCGTGCACGGGAGAGCGAGGGAAGCAGGACGCTGTTGAAATGGCTATCGCCTCGGAAAAAGCTTGTGGCGCTCCCGATGGTAGTTTCCTGGTATGTTCGACGGGTCGGATTGGCGAACTGCTTCCCATGTCTGGAATTCTGGATACCATAGATTCTGCAGGCGATGCGGTGAAGAACGGTTCTCAAGTCGGAGCGAGCTTTGCTCAAAGTATCCTGACTTCCGATACACGGATCAAGACATGTACCGCTTCATTTGAAATAGACGGCAAAACTGTGACGGTCGGCGGTTCCGCGAAGGGAGCGGGAATGATCCAACCGAACATGGCGACGATGCTCGCTTTCGTGACTTCGGATATCGAAGCGACAAGTGAGCAGCTCAAGCCGCTTCTCCAGGACGTTACCAACTATACCTTTAATGCCATCACTGTGGATGGCGACATGAGCACCAACGATACGGTGCTCGTTTTGTGTAATGGCCAGTCAGGCGTGAAACTTGATGAGAACACGACAGCTCTCTTCAAGGAAGCTTTGCTTAAAGTCTGCGATAGCTTAGCCGACAAGATCGTGGCTGATGGCGAACGAATTACCAAGGTAGTCGAATTGCTGATCAGCGGATGCGCCTCCGACAAGGATGCGGAAAACGTAGCGAGAGCGATCGGTAACTCGCTCCTCGTCAAAAGCTCTTGGTATGGGAACGATCCCAACTGGGGTAGGTTGATGGATGCGCTCGGCTATGCGGAAGCTGATATCGATCAGTACGTGATCGATATCAGCTATGAAGATGTACCAGCTTTAGTATCCGGAGCGCCGATACCGGGAAATAAGCCGAGATGGAAAGAAGTGGTGAGCAAGCAGCGTTTCACCATCAAGATCGATCTTCACCAAGGAGAAGGTAAGTTCAGACTGAGGGCTTCCGATCTTACGGAAGGCTATGTTGATTTCAATAAGAGCGAATAGGAGAATTTAGCTTTATGGATATGAAGGAAATCATTTCAAAAGCGGCTGTATTGGTTGAAGCCCTACCCTACGTTCAGGAATTCAGAAATTCGATTTTTGTCGTTAAATATGGCGGCAGTTTTATGGACGATCCAGATCCGGAAATAAGGGCCCGCGTAGCGGGAGATATCGCTTTTCTCTCCGCGGTTGGAATCCATGCGGTAGTCGTACACGGTGGAGGAAAGGCGATCAGCCGAGCGATGGAGGAGAACGGCCTCGAGCCTAAGTTCGTGAATGGGCTACGTTATACTGATGAACCGACTGTCCAAGTCGTACAGGAAGTTCTAAACCGGCAAGTAAATGGTGACGTTTGCGAAATGCTGCAGATTAGGAATGATCGACCCCTTGGGATCCATGGAAACAATGTCCTTCAGTGCGAGAAGATGACGGAAGATGCCGAAGGCAACCCTGTGGATCTCGGCTATGTAGGTCAGATCAAGGCGGTGAAGGCGAAGGTCATCAAGAAGGCGATAAAAGACGGTTACACCCCGGTGATCTCTCCCGTTGCGATCGACGAAGAGGGTCATCCTTACAATGTGAACGCCGATGTGGCGGCAGCTTATGTGGCGAGCGCCTTGCGGGCAAGGCGCCTAGTTTACATGAGCGATGTGCCTGGATTGCTGAGCGATCCCAAGAATGTGGATACGCTTATATCCACATTGAAAGCTAGCAAAGTCGAGAAACTCAAGCAGAACGGTACAATCAGCGCGGGAATGTTGCCGAAGGTAAACAGCGCGATCAAGGCTCTGGACGCGGGGGTACACCGAGTTCACTTCGTAGACGGCCGACTCCCGCATAGCCTTCTCCTCGAAATCTTCACCGATAAGGGCATAGGAACGGAGATAGTACATTAGTTTTAACCCACAAATTAAACGAATCTTCACTAATTGAGCGGACCTCTAATTTGTGTGATTGGTGGGCAGACAATTTTAGTAAGTAAAATACCATGACAACGAACCAAGATACCGAGAAGCTCTATCAGGATAACGTGCTCGGCAATTATGGATTGCCGCCTATTACTTTCGTTTGCGGTCGTGGTACTCGCTTGTTTGATGATCAAGGCAAGTCGTACTTGGATTTCTGCGCGGGCATCGCGGTGATCACTTTAGGTCACTCGCACCCGAAAGTCGTGAAGGCGATCCAGGAGCAAGCAGCCGAGTTGACGCATGTCAGCAATCTTTACCGGAATGAGAAGCAAGCCGAGCTTGCAGCCAAACTAAACGCGAAAGCGGGCGGCGGCGGCAAGGTTCTGTTCTGCAATAGCGGAGCGGAAGCTAATGAAGCGTTGATCAAGCTTTCGCGTCTTTACGGCAAGGCAAAGGTGGGGGAAGAGGGTAAGCGCTACAAAGTCGTTGTAGCGGAAAACGCTTTTCATGGCCGGACTTTCGGCGGGATGAGCGCGACGCCCCAGGAGAAGATTCAAGGCGGTTTCCGGCCTTTGGTTTCTGGTTTCACTGTAGCTGAACTCAACGATATTGAGAGCTTTAAGGCAGCGATTGATGAGGACACGTCAGCTGTATTCATTGAAACGATACAAGGTGAGGGCGGTATTCATCCTGCGAAAGTGGACTTTCTCAAGGAGCTTAGAGCATTGTGCGATGAGAAGGGGATTCTTCTTCTCATTGATGAGGTCCAGTGCGGCGTGGGTCGTTCCGGGACTTTCTTCGCATTCGAGCAAGCAGGGATTCGCCCCGATGCGATCGGCATGGCCAAAGGCCTAGGCAATGGCTCGCCGATTGGCGCGGTTTGGATCGATGACAAACATGCAGGACTTTTCACGCCCGGCACGCATGGCACGACTTTCGGCGGAACTCCACTGATTTGCGCGGCGTCATTGGCGACATTGGAAGTGATGGAAGAAGAATCCGTTTTGGAGAATGTTCAGCAGAACGGTCCTTACATCGTTGAGCAGCTTGAAAAGCTTCGGGCAGAGTTTCCTGACTACATCGTAGAAATCAGAGGCAAGGGCTATATGATCGGTATCCAGATTTCGGAGTTGCCGTTGGATATGGTCACTTTGCTCCGGAGCAAGGGACTGATCGTTCCGCCAGCCGGTGGAAACGTAGTGCGTTTCTTGCCGCCACTCGTTGCGACGAAGGAAGATATCGATGAGGCCATCGCGATCTTCAAGGAAGGGGTCGCCGAGCGTTCCGCGTTGCTGAAAGAAACAGCCAACGCGTAGTTAAGAATAAGATACAAGGGATATATTGTTATGCAGCATTTTCTAAAGGAAACCGATTTTCAACTCCATCAAGTCGCCGAGGTATTCGCTCTGGCTCAGAGCTTCAAAAAGGGACGCGGGCGTCACACTCCGCCGAGCTTAAGAGGTCAGACTTGGGCGATGATCTTTTCGAAGTCGAGTACGCGTACGCGAGTTTCCTTCGATGTGGGCATCCACGAGTTGGGCGGACATCCGATCTTTCTTAACAAGAACGATATCCAATTGGGTCGAGGCGAGTCGGTCTACGATACGGCGAATGTACTGTCGCGTTTCGTACACGGCTTGATCGTGCGGACCTATGAGCAAAAGGAGTTGGTGGAGTTGTCTAACATGGGATCGATTCCTGTGATCAACGCGCTGACTGATTTTCTTCACCCCTGCCAGATCTACACGGATGCCTTTTCGATGACGGAACGCTGGTCTGATGGGTCGAATCACCTGGAATCGCTGAAGGGGAAGAAGCTAGCCTACTTTGGCGATACGGCGAATAACATTGCGAACTCTTGGATTTTGGGAGCTGCGATGTTCGGCATGGAGTTGGTTTTGGCCGGTCCAGAAGGTTACGAGCCAGGTGAAGAGATTAAAGAGGTACTGGCGGAAAGCGGATACGCCCCGACTTGGAGTTTCACGACGGACGCAGAAGCGGCGGCCAAAGATGCCGATGTACTCTATACCGACACTTGGGTGAGCATGGGCCAGGAAGAAGAGTCGGCCGAGCGCATTGCGGCGATGAAGCCTTACTCGGTGACTTCAGATCTAATGAGGCTTGGCAAATCCAACGCATTTTTCATGCACGATCTTCCTGCTTACAAGGGAATGGAGGCTCAGGAAGACGTTCTTTACGGAGAGCAGAGCATCATCTTCGATCAAGCCGAGAACCGCTTGCACACCCAAAAGGCTATCATGGCAGTGCTCTCGGAAGCCGCCAAAAGGTAGCGTTTTTGGCCACGAATTGGGCGAATGATCACGAATCCGAATTTCCTGAGAGATTATTCGTGTGGATTTGCGAGATTCGTGGTTAGTAAACTTTCAAACTAATTCTAATGAAAATCGTACTCGCATACTCGGGTGGACTAGACACTTCGGTTTTGGTCCGTTGGCTAAAAGATCATTATAATGCGGAGATCATCACCTTCGCGGCTGATGTCGGGCAGGAAGAAGAGCTAGATGGTCTGGAAGAAAAGGCCAAGGCGACGGGCGCGTCTGCTCACTACACTCTCGATTTGGTCGATGAATTCGCAAAGGACTACATCTACCCGATCATGCGCGGCAACGCTATTTACGAGGGACAGTACTTCCTCGGCACTTCTATTGCGCGTCCTCTGATTGCTAAGGCTCACATCGATCTGGCTCGCAAGGTGGGCGCCGATGCGGTGGCTCATGGGGCGACCGGGAAGGGCAATGACCAAGTGCGTTTTGAACTCGGCTACGCGGCTCTCGCTCCGGATCTTCAGATCATCTCCCCTTGGAGAATGCAGGTTTTCCGCGATGCTTTCCCTGGTCGTAAGGAAATGATCGAGTACTGCGCGGACAACGGTATCAACGTCGAGGCGTCGGCTTCCAAGCCCTACTCGATGGACCGCAACCTGCTTCACATTTCTTACGAAGCCGGAATCCTGGAAGATCCTTGGTTCGACCCAACCACTCCGGACAACAAGGCGATGTACAAACTCACGGTGGATCCTGAAGATGCGCCGGATGAAGCGGAATATGTTGAGCTCGATTTTGAAAAAGGCGATTGTATCGCAATCAACGGCACTGCGGTAACTCCTTTCGAAGCGGTTAAGCAATTGAACGCCCTCGCGGGCAAGCACGGTATTGGAAGAGTGGATATCGTAGAGAACCGTTTCGTTGGCATGAAGAGCCGGGGCGTCTACGAAACTCCTGGGGGAACGATCCTGATGATGGGGCACAAGCAAGTCGAGTCGCTCACTATGGACCGCGACCTCGAGCACTTGCGAGATGGATTAATCGCCAAGTATGCAGAACTTGTATACAATGGCTTCTGGTTCGCTCCTGAGCGCGAAGCTCTACAAGCCTTCATTGACAACAGCCAAAAGAGCGTTACCGGCACGGTCCGTTTGAAGCTTTACAAGGGCAATGTAACCACCGTTGGACGTAAGTCTCCTTACTCCTTGTACGATGAAGACGTCGCTTCCATGGAAGGAGTGAAGTCATCCTACAACCCAGACGACGCGACTGGCTTCATCCGTCTGCAAGGCCTGCGCCTGCGGGCTCGCTACAATGCTCAGAAGGAGTTTATAGAGCAGTAAGCCGCACTCAGCGAATTTCTTGAGCCGTTCGTCCCTTTTTGGGCGAACGGCTTCTTTGCAGTGTTCGGATGCGTCCATTGCGGAATGTTGTCGATTTGAAGTTATTGGGAGGTAAGAATCGCTGTAAAGGGGTTTGGGGGTGATGTCGAATGATGAGTTCTGGGTTGTTTCTGAGACTGTGCACATAACTGTAGAATAGTATCCATAATTAGGTGACATCTTTAGGCGATTGATTTCAGCGATGCCTTTCACGCGCCAGAGAGTCTGGGTTTCGAAGAAGTCGATTAGCTTCAGTAAGAGTGATCCACTCGTACTCTCAGCGAGACTTCCTTTGTCTCAATTGACGATCTGGTGGGCGAACGGCTGATTCTCGCTTGACCGATATTCGCTTGTAAAACAGTTATGCAAGCGAATCCAAGACGCGTTTGTGAGATGAACGAAACTAAGGCGACAGTGCCCATCAGCGGTCGGGTAGCGGAAGAG